>JBLNDC010000087.1:0-5870 GCA_050261255.1 Bacteroidota bacterium | reverse complement strand
AACCCTGCAGAGTTTGGCCTTCCGGAGTTTGCCGGTTTGAAGTTGGGATCGGCGATCGACTTTCAAGGCGAAGTCGAGGGTGAACTATGGAGCCCGTTGATCACAGGCGAACTCCGAATTGACTGGCTTGAATATCAAGAGCTGTCGGCTGAAAACTTGAAAGCTGCTATCACTTGGGATGTCGCTTCAAAAAGCCTTCAAATTTCTAAGCTGGCTGGAGAATTAGGGGAAGGGAGTTTCTTAGCTGAAGGAACAATCAATATTAATTCCAGAGGTGTCGAATGGAAAGTTTCCGGAGACCTTGCCGGATTTGAGTTGGGTTCTACCAAGTTGGGTTCCGGGTTGAGTCTTATGGGCAAAATTTCAACCCATGCCCTTCTAAAGGGAAAATGGCTGCTGGGAGAGGCGTTTGATCCCGGGCTAATTCTCGGCACTTTTAAAGGGGAAGGTTTTACCAATCAAGATATACATCTTCAAGACATTCAAGGAGTTTATAGTTGGGGAAAGAACAAGTTAATTGTCGAGTCGATTCAGGCCGGCACCGGCCAGGGCAGAATATACGGCCATCTGGCATGGGACACTCGGGTTTTAACAGCTAGTTTTAACGCTGAACATATATCATTGCGCGATTTACTACCCGATGTTAAAAAGTATCCATTTGATGGAATTGTTGATGGCTCCTTCGAATTTGAGGGACCTTTGTCCGATTTGGATGGTGAAATTCAAGGTTCGATTAAACAAGCCGTCTACTTGTCGAAACCGGTCGGGGAGATAACCTGTAACTTAGAATATACCGGCAAAGGTTTAAAAATCATAGCCCTCCAAGTAGCGTCGGATACGGGAGATTATTCCATTGACGGCGGGGTTGATTGGGCGGCTGAACCGACGGTCGACATCACGGTAAGTAGTGATAATATTAACCTGAAAGGATTTAAGAACTGGTTACCGGTTAGTTCATCATTACCATTGGGGGGGGTTGGGACTCTTAGACTTAAATTATTAGGGCCGATCACAAATCCCGCTTATACCGGAGAAATCCACTTGGATCATCCAAGCATGGGCAAATTTCGGATGGAACAAGGAACGATTCAATTAGAAGGCGACTTACAAGAGATATGGTTAAATCGAATGGAATTCAATGATGGCCCTTCCTTGATTGTCATCTCCGGGAAAGCAAATCACGGCGAACTAGCTCTTTTTCTGTCGGGAAAACAAATTAACCTGGATCAGCTAGGGTTGGAGTATGATGGCAAAAGACTTCAAGGAAGAATGAATTTTGAAGGCAAGTTAGTCGGAAATCCATTTGATCCGGCACTGTCGGTGGAAATTCTTCCAGGAAGCTTAGTTTTTGGGCCTTTTGCCGGGGATATCAGATCCGGCAACATTACTTGGAAGGATCATGAAATCCAACTATCCCAAATTAAGCTCAATGGAGAAGATTTTAAAGTCAATATTTATGGAAAAGCAGACCTTTCCCAGCCGTTAATGGTTGATTTAGGGTTTAACGTCTCCGACCTCAACCTAACAAAGCTTTTACAAGTTTTTAACGTATCAGAGATCGCCGCTACCGGAAAACTGGGGGGATTGGTAAAAGTAACCGGTAACCCGTTTCAGCCAGAAATAAGGGTAAATGGGGAATTGTCGGATGCTACTTTGAGTTCCGTACCGTTTCACGGTGAATTTGAACTTGATTATCATCAGAACCGGCTGATCATTGAACAACTTAAATTATGGCAAAATTCAGGGCACCTGATTGCCGGCGGGGTCTGGAAAGCCAATTCCGTATTAAATCTCCAGGTGACGGCGACCGGTTTTCTTTGGAAACATTCAATTCTTTATTACCCCCCGGTCATCAGTTAGCTGGGACTATTGACCTTGATACTAATCTAGCCTGGTCGGGTTCGAAGATTTCGGGAGAACTGAAAGCTAAGGTTGACGAGTTTCATTTGAATCAAAACCGTCTCGGTAATCTGCAGCTGCAGGGAAGATTCACGGAACTAGGAATTTCAATCGATGAAAGCAAGCTGGAGTCTAAAGAGGGCTCCGTCACAGCGCAGGGTTACTTACCTTGGCCTGATCAGCTCCTTTCTAAAATGAGCAAGCTTAACAATTCCTTCCATGGCCTTCATCTTGAATTAGCTTTCAAAGATGCTCCGGTAGGGATGGTTAATTCATATTTACCAGAAAATATCAAAGTCACCTCCGGTTCTTTGAACGGTACTCTTAATTTGGACGGCGCATATGGATGGCCTTTATTCTCCGGTGAACTGGAGGCATCCCATGTTAAAGTCGAGACGCCCCTGTTACCTTTACCCGTCGAAAAGGGCAGAATATCGATGAATATTAGCCATAACAAAGTCTTCATTGAACGAGCGCGGGGTGAATACGGGGAAGGAAGGTTTTCTTTAAACGGAGAAGCAATCTTATTTGGCGAAGAGGACCAACTCCATTATAATCTCAATTTTAAAGGCTCCGATCTGTACTATTGTAACAATTACTTCGACGGTTTTTCCAACCTGAATCTACTTTTGACCGGCACTACCAATAATTCGAAGCTTACTGGGGAAATCAATATTTTCGAAGGTAAAATCGGGCTTTTAAAAATGGCCAAAAAAGGCACGCCTGATGTTAAATGGAATCCCAGCTTTGATCTTAAAGTTACAACCGGTAAAAACGTCCGTTACCGGCAAGTTGGAATAGCTGATATTTCGGTCCGGAGCAACTTGCGAATCGGAGGAGATCTTAAAAAACCGTTAATCAGCGGCGAGGCTGTTTCCAATAAAGGTGTTTTGACCCTTTATGGCCAAACCTTCAAAATAAATAAAGGCAAAGCGATTTTTAAGTATTCGGAAGGGGTTTACCCATATGTCGATATTGAATCTAGTGTGTTAACCCCTAAAGCTGAGGTTTTTTTGACCGTTAAAGGGCAAATTGGGGATGATGTTTCAGTAAATCTCTATTCATATCCTTCTTTATCCGAAGAGGATTTATTTGCGCTGCTGAATTGGTCCGAGTTACGAGGTGACAAACCTTTGTCCGTTCAAGGAATCGCCAACACTAATTTAAATATTGTGACAGATACGGTGTTTGGCGAGGTATTTTACGAACTACGCCAGGCGTTACACTTGGATTACCTATATTTGGAGCATGATTATACCGCAGATGAATTTCGGATTAGCGCTGGAGATTATGTATCCAGCAAACTATTTTTATCTTATAGCCGTTCCGTCGCTGATCTACCCAAAGAGAAATGGGGTCTTGATTATCATTTAACTTCCAATTTAACCGCTGGTGGGACTTACTCTTTAGAGGACGGCACCTCTTGGCGGCTTACTTACCGTTTCCGGTTTTGAAATACTGAATTTTCCAAAGTAGATTTATGTATTCGAGAAGGAACTCTAAGAAATAACGAGAATTAAAATTAATTGATTTATTTTTAGCGAAGATAGCTCTCAGGGAAGGTGCCAATTGATCCAGGATTACTTGGCTGAACTATCTAAAATTTCGTTGCTTTCACAAGAACAGGAAAGGCTCTTATGGACCAAGTATAAAATCGAGAACTCCCGGGAGGCCCGTAGACAAATTATCGAATCTTATCAGCCTTTGGTTTATAAGATCGCTTCTCGAATTACTTGTCATGAAGGGTTGATCTTTGATTTAATTCAAGAAGGAACGGTTGGTTTGATAGAATCGGCGGAGAGTTATGATTTTCAATATGGGGTGCATTTTAGCACTTTTTCTTCCCGTAGGATTAGGGGCAGAATGATCGACTATTTAAGACGGCTTCGTTCGGATCAGGACGCGTTAGAAGTCGCCGTCTCCGAGGAAGCATTTGAAGATTGTTTAATCAAGTTCGCCGATGAGAAAGTAAACGTGGAAGAACA
Source organism: Bacteroidota bacterium (assembly GCA_050261255.1). Classification (GTDB taxonomy): domain Bacteria; phylum Bacillota; class UBA4882; order UBA8346; family UBA8346; genus JAAYHS01. The sequence goes on along the minus strand of JBLNDC010000087.1, from coordinate 1,986 downwards.
AGTCACAAATGAAATTATTAATGAACAAATCAAAATGGCAATCTTAAGGTTAAGTCCTAAAGAGCAAAAAGTGATTAACGATCTTTATCTTTTGGATAAAGAACCGAGCACAACTGCTCAAGAAATGAATATCAGCCTTTCGTATTTCTATAAATTACAAAAGAAAGCGCTGCAAAGGTTAAGGGGGATGCTGACTAAACTCAGGGCGGAAATCAAAGCCCAAGATTGTCGATAGTTTTTAAAGGCAAATACTAAATATGGTGGTTTCATACGCTAATATATTCAATATCTTGTATTTTTTGAGCTAAGAAAACTAATGAAGCAAGTTAAAACAGGGTTATAATTGAAGAAAAATGGGTAATTTAAAATAAAACGGTCAAATTTACCGTAAAATGATTGGACAAAGAATCCCTCTTTTTAACGACCTTATTTATAAGGATTACTATTTCCACTTCGGTGAACTTGAACTTATGTTTCGAAAATAACGTGTTAAATAGTTCGCGGTTATTTTCAAAATAATTTTACAGTACTGAATTTACCGAAGTAGATTTATGAGAGGCGGGATTATGGTGGAGAAATTAGGCCACAATCAATTTAGATCCGAGAAATTAATGGAACATATTGAAGACGCTAAAGATTGGCTTGATAAAGCTAAAGAATATTATAAGCAAGCCAATCCGACTCATGCTGAAATGACCCTGAATTTAGCCCAAGCGGAAGTTAAACATGCTTGGGAACTAAGTCGCGAGAGGTACGTTTCTAAGAAGAAGACAACCATTCCTAAGCGTAAGTTCAATCATTTGATCGCTGTCGCGGCGTCAATCCTGGTCGTTTTGGGCATTATCTTTGGGTATCGGCAAGGAGAGATCAATAAATACTTGGCAAGCATTTTTATACCGGTCGAGGAAAATGTTTTCGTTGATTCGGGATCGAAACCGGCTATGACTAAGAATGATCAAAAAGTTTTCGAAGTTGAGAACGCTAGTAAAGTCCAAGGAGAACTCGAAAACCCAATTGAGCCGGTAAGCCGCCCCGCCAAAAGTGAGGAAACTATTGAACCTCAAGATTCCACCACTATTGCCGGGGACACCAAGCTGAAACGATCCGATTCGGAAGGCATTCAAAATACGGTCCGGATGCGTCAAGCTTCACAATTTGCCATTGATGAAGATGCCCTTACTCAGGAAGCCTCGCGTAGTTTACGGAATGGGAAATAATTATAGTTGCAGTAAAGGTTTTCATTCAAAAAACTGATTGCAACATTTATAGTTAGGGGGATATATTTGAAGTTTTTAGGCCGCTTTCGGAAAATGATACCTTTAATTGTGATGGTATTAATGATAGTCCTTGCTTCATCGGTAACGGCCCAAGACAACCCCAGGATTTACATGTTTGATGTCGAAGGTAACGAAAAAATACCCGCGACTGAAATTTTGGGAGTAGTCTCTAATACTAGGATCGGGGAACCGCTCGATCCTAAAAAAGTGCAATCGGATATGAAGGCGATTATGGAGTTGGGTTATTTCAGCGATGTGCAAGTTACTACCGAGAAGATGTTTGATGGGATTAAACTCAGTTTCGTAGTGGTTGAAAACCCGCCTTTTAAAGAAGTTAAAATATCCGGATTGACTAGAGTCAAGCCGGAAGAAGTCCAGCAATTCTTCTCTCAAAAACCAGGCGAGATCTTTAATACCGCTATTTTCGGACAAGATTTGATGAAGCTTAAAAACTACTGCCGGGAGACAAAGGGTTTATTCGTTGAGTCTAAAACCCCGGGAGTGAATCTGGCTCCGGACGGAACCGTTCAATTGGAACTGGTTGAACTTAAATATGGAAAAACCGTAATTTTGGGACTGGTGAAAACCGCTGAACAAGTTGTCCGGAGAGAGTTATCGATTAAAGAAGGAGATATCATCGACTATAATGTGTTAATGGAAGAATACGCCAGGTTGACCAGGCTTAGACTCTTTGATAGTATCAATCTTC
>JBLNDC010000086.1:0-10476 GCA_050261255.1 Bacteroidota bacterium | reverse complement strand
TTGATCATAATTTAAAACAACATTGGAATCAGATCTTATCCGATCCGAACCTTTATTACCTAGTCATCGAAGAAGACGACATGATAGTTTCTTCTTGCGCTTTGGCTATTATCAAAAACTTAACCAGGTCGGCCCGTCCATACGGGCTAATCGAAAATGTGGTCACCCATGAGAATTACCGTAAAAAAGGGTATGGGACCGCCGTATTAAAGAAGGCTATTGAAATTGCTGCCGCTAATAATTGTTATAAAGTAATGTTGATGACCGGCAGAAAAGAAGAGAGCACCTTAAGGTTTTATGAAAGGGCCGGGTTTGACCGGGGAGAAAAAACCGCATTTATAGTACGTTTAAAATGACTAAATTTTCATTCCCGTATTTATAATAGATATATGGCCAAAACAGATTGGTAATTGAATAATGGAGGAAGGAACCAATGCGCCGCACCGACAAGGAAATAACCGACTATGGTTTGATTGAAACCATTCTTAAAGAGGAACGGATTTGCAGGATAGCATTATGCGATTGGGAAAAACCATATTTAATACCGATGATCTTTGGCTATCAAGATGGTTATTTATATCTCCATTCGGCCTCGGAAGGGAAGAAGATAGATTTGATTCGTAAAAACAATCAAATCTGCTTTGAAGTTGAGTCAAAGGTGGAAGTGGTTCCGGGTGAACAACCTTGTAACTGGGGGATTAACTATTATTCAGTAATTGGTATTGGGAAAGCCTATTTTTTAGAAGAAACTGAAGATAAAAGGAAAGCTCTGGATGTTATGATGCGAAAGTTTACCAAAGAAAATCAATTTGAGTATTCTGAAGATATGCTCGGCAAAACAGAAGTGATTAAGATTGTAATCGAAGAGATGACGGGGAAAAAATCGGGGTATTAAAAGCCCCAGTAAGTTCTTTCAGTTCTTAATAAGCTAAGTTATAGTACTGTTAATAGAAAACTGTTGTGATAGTTTTTTATTAACAGTTTTTATTTATTGAGTCTGTTAAAACGGTTTATCATCAATAATGGCAATAGGTTTAAAATATTTTTCAAAAAATTTTTTTAAAAAAAGAGGATATTTTCATTTGGGAAAGAATAATATATAGCGTTAACACGTGTTAGCAAATTGAAAAGAGGTATTGTTGTAGATGGGGCAAGTAACCAGTAAGGATGTAGCTCGTTTGGCCGGAGTATCGAGGACGACTGTTTCATTAGTTTTAAATAATATTCCCAATTCGAGAATCCCCGAGGAAACTCGGCAAAAAGTTTTGAAAGCGGCCCAAGAATTAAAATATCAACCTAATGTTTTAGCCCAAAGTTTAAAAACGAAACGGTCGAAAATTATCGGGCTGGTTATTCCGTCGATCACCAATCCCTTTTTTCCTTCAATCGCGCAAGGGGTAGAGGATGTCGCCAACGAACACGGATATAATATCTTTCTTTGTAACAGCTTCAGGGACCCTGAAAAAGAAAATGGATATATCAGAGCCTTAGCCAGCAAACAAGTGGACGGTATCATTTTTACTTCGAGCACTTATAATGTCGATTATATCCGCGAGTTGCGCAACCAAGGGGTTGCGATCGTCGCTTTTGATCGCCGCATTAACGATAATAACGTTGATTCGGTTTTGTTCGATAATTTCAGAGGCGGTGAAATGGCAGCCGAATATTTACTGGAAATGGGCCATAAGAATATTGCTTTTTTATCGGGCCCGACCAATATTTCCAGCCGGAGCGACAGATTGGAAGGATATAAAAACGCATTGAAAAAAGCGGGAATAACCATCAATCCATTATCAATACTTTTAGATGATTTCATGGAGGAAGAAGGTAGGGACACTAACTATGAAGTTGAAGCCGGTTACCGTATGGCTATAAGGTTGTTGGAAGACAACTCTGAGGTCACGGCGATTTTCGCGGTCAACGATATGACGGCGATTGGGGCATTAAAAGCCCTTAGAGAAAAAAAGCTTAAAGTTCCTAACGATATTTCATTAATTGGCTTTGATAATATCATTTTGGCTGATTTGATCGATCCCCCGCTTACTACTATCAAACAACCAAAGTATAAGATGGGAAAGGCAGCAGCTGAACTCTTGATTTCTAGGTTGGAAGGTTTGAGTATAGCTGGGCCTAAACATACTCTGCTTTTTCCTCCCGAGTTGGTAGTTAGGGAATCGGTAGTACCTATTGCTGATGATCTTTTAATAAAAAGTAATCAGGGATAAATTTAAATCGCTTACTCGATTAAGCAATTTTAAAACAATTCAAAAATAAAAGATCTAATTATAGAGGGGGCGAAACAAATCAATAAAACTTATAAAGCTGACACGATTTAGTAGGTTAGAACTAACTTGAGTTTTCCAGGGAGGCGCTAAAATGACAGGACCTAAAATAGCATTGCTTACATTTGCCGAACATCGAAATGATTTCTTTCAAAAGAGGCGTCCTTTATTGGAACAATATCTTAACCAAGTTCAAAGTATTTTGGGAAAAGAAATGGACATAACGACATTCGAGCCCATCCGGTCCCTGGAAAAAGCGCGAGAAATTGTCGCCTTGACCAATTTAAACAATTTTGATTGCGCTATTTTTTATTTTCCAATATGGGTGGCTCCGAATTTTGCTACCGTAATGGCCAATTTAATCCGGTTGCCGATATTATTATTGGCTAATGACGACATCGCAACATCTAGTTTACCGGGGATGTTAGGATGCGGAGCTGCGCTCGATCAAGTTGGAATTGCCCATCGGAGAATTTGGGGTAGGGTAGAGGATCCAAAAGTATTGAATTCGATAAAAACCTTTGCTAACGCGGCTCGTGCTGTTAAAGCTCTTAAAGGTTTGCGTTATGGAGTATTTGGGGGGCGAAGTTTAGGCATTTATTCCGCGGGAATCGATCCTTCGCAATGGCAACAACTATATGGTATTGATGTTGAGCACTTCGACCAATTAGAAATTGTACGTCGAGCCGAAAAACAGGACCGGAACGAGGTGATCGCCCTAGAAAAATGGCTCGAAAATCAGGGATTAAAATTTGCCTTTAATAACTTGCTGTTCACTAAAGAACATTTAGAATTACAAATTCGTAGTTATTTGGGGACTAGAGAAATAGTTACTGAAAACAATCTTGATTTCATCTCGATCAAGTGTCAGCCGGAAATGAGTAATGGCTATTGTTTACAATGTCTGAACGTGGCTTTATTAAACGATCGGTATGACGCTAATGGAGCTAAAACGGCAATCCCTTGTGCTTGTGAGGCCGACGGAGACGGAGCCTTGACGATGAAAGTCCTTAATCTATTATCCGGAGGCAAGCCCACCACACTTATGGATGTCAGGGCAGTAATACCTGAGGAAGGAATCCTTCTGTTAAACAATTGTGGAACTATGGCGCCTTATTTCGCCGGACGTTCGGAGGATCCCAGATCCAATTTTTCGGAAGTCACCTTGGTTCCTCACGTTTTCGGAGAAGCGGGAGGAGGTTCAGTTCAATTCACTTGTGCACGAGGACCGTTGACTTTAGCTAGATTATGTCGTAAAGGAGGCCGGTATTGGTTAGCTATTGGTTTTGGAGATGTTATTGCTGATGAAAAAGGATTAATTGCCCAATCGACTCGATGCTGGCCGCATGCGGTCTTAAAAACGGATATGGATCTGTCTCGATTTGTCGAGGCTTACGGTTCCAATCATATCCATGCTGTTTCCGGTGATTACCGGCGGGAGTTATTGGAATTTAGTCGTATATTGGGAATAAATGCAGAATTATATTCCGGAGGTGAATTTAATGCAAAAAGTAAGCTCAATGCGTAGAAAAGAAATGATTGCCGGTTTTTTGTTTATCATGCCTTGGTTATTGGGATTCTTGATTTTTACTCTGGGACCGTTGGTGGCGTCATTCATTATTTCTCTCTGTAAATGGGATTTGATGAATACCCCAACCTTTATCGGATTGAAAAATTATAAATTTTTATTTCGGGATCCTAACTTTTGGAATGCGCTCCGAGTAACCGCCATTTATTCCTTTTGCCGTTTGCCGATTATGGTGACATTAGGACTGCTGGTGGCGATTTTACTGAACCAGAAGATCAAGTGTTTGGGAATGTTCCGGACGATATTTTATCTTCCTTCGGTATTACCCATGGTAGCTACCTCAATGCTTTGGATGTGGATCTTTAACCCGCAATACGGTATTTTAAACTGGTTTCTATGGAGGTATTTCAATATTCAGGGGCCGGCGTGGTTGGGTGATGAGCAATGGATTTTGCCCGCGTTTATTCTGATGAGTTTATGGTGGGTTGGTTCGAATATGCTGGTTTATCTTGGCGGCTTACAAGGCATTCCCACTGAATTGTATGAAGCGGCTGAAATCGATGGCGCCGGAATGTTCGCTCGTTTTCGCCATATTACCTTGCCCATGATTTCACCGGTTTTATTCTATAACATCATCACTACCCTGATCAATTCCTTTGAAACCTTCACTCAGGTATTTGTAATGGCTGGAGAAATTCCAAGGAAAAACGCGCAGTTTTATATTATGTACTTATATAATAACGCTTTTCGTTATTTTAAAATGGGTTATGCCTCAGCCTTAGCTTGGATTTTCTTCTTGATCCTGTTAATATTTACTTTATTGATTTTTAAATCTTCTTCCGCTTGGGTCTATTATGAAGGGACAGCAAAAGGAGATGAAAAAAATGGTTGATAATAAGATCATAGTTCAAACTACTGAACCAGGGATTAAACCGTGGCTCAAAAAATCCTTCCGGCATAAAGCATGGATGACTTTTGTTTACAGTTGCCTGATAACTTGTGGAATTGTTATTTTGATACCATTATATTGGACTCTTACCACCGCAGTCAAAGAGTTGGACCAAGCTTTGGCTTTTCCACCGATTTGGATTCCCAATCCGGTCATCTTCCAAAACTTTGCTGAAGCGCTGAAATCGATGGATTTTTTCAATCAATTGGCGAATACCGGTTTAATTACGGGTATTGGAATCATTGGTCAATTATTATCCTCAAGCTTAGCCGCTTACGGATTTGCCAGGTTCCGTTTTCCGGGGCGAAATGTCTTATTCATAGTCGCCTTGAGCACGATGATGCTTCCGTTTCATATTTTAATTATTCCGCGTTTCATCATGTTTAAATCGTTGGGTTGGTTAGACACGTTTTTGCCGTTGATCGTTCCCGGGTTGTTTGCCGAAGCCCTCTATCTATTTCTAATGCGTCAGTTCTTGATGTCAATCCCCATCGAAATGGATGAAGCGGCCCGGATTGACGGATGCAGCTACTTACAAACTTTTTATAAGATTATTCTACCGCTAGCCAAACCGGCTTTGGGGATAATCGCTGTCTTTTGCTTCTTATCCAGGTGGAAAGATTTTATGGGGCCGTTAATTTATATCAGTTCTCAAAAAAACTACACCTTAGCTTTGGGGTTAAATGCTTTACGCCATGACTATTTTGTAGAGTGGAATTTGTTGATGGCGGCAACGACTATCGTGATGCTTCCTCCGGTAATAATCTTTTTTATCGCGCAAAGGTATTTCATTCAAGGTGTGGTTGTTACCGGGATCAAAGGATAAAAATGCGGGCATTTCTTTTATTCGCCTTTAAGGAGGTGGTCGGGGTATCAAAATTGTCGGTCGTCATGTAACGGCATTATTCCGTATTTTTACGATGTTTCGGTATTATTGCGCTCATACGGTTCTAATAATGTCGTTGCAAAAAAATCAAAAAAATGGAGGTAATGTTATGAACAGACGTATTGTTGCATTGGTAATCGTTTGCGTGTTGATTGGAAGCATGGCGCTGTCGGTATTCGCGGCACCCAAGATCCAATTACGGTGGTATCTCCGTTGGGATAACGCCCGTTTAAAGAATGTTGCGGAGCCAATCAAGGCGGAGTATGAAAAACTCCATCCGGAAGTGGAGATCGTAATCGAGAACATTAGTAACTCCAATGAATATTTTTTGAAACTCCAAACCATGTTGGCTGCTAATTCTGCTCCGGATGTGATTTATCCTGCGACCCATCAGGCTTATGTTCTAGCCGCAAACAAACAAGTTTTAGATCTAATGCCGCTGGTCAAGAAGGACAAATTGGATCTCAAAGTTTATATTCCGGAAGTTCTCAACTTATACAAATACAATAAAAAAATGCTCTATGGCTTACCGATTGATACTGCGGCATTCGTTATTTTCTATAACAAAGACATGTTTGATGCTGCCAAAGTTCCATATCCGACCGATGACATGACCTGGGAACAATTCATCGAGATGGGTAAAAAGTTGGTGAAAGATACCGACGGCGACGGGAAAATCGATCAATTCGCTTTCCATTATGACACCAACACGGTTTGGCAGGTTATTCTTTACCAAAAAACCGGTAAATTGCTCTTTGACGACCTTTATAATCCTACCAAATTATTGTTAAAAGATAAAAAACAAATTGAAGCCTTGCAATTTTGCGCCGACATAATCAATAAACACAAATTGACCTTGACTCCGGCCCAACGCGGCACCATCGGCGACATGTTTATGTCAGGCCAGGCGGCGATGAATATTATCGGACATTGGCGGGTACCTACCTACAATGCTTCGGTCAAATTCAACTGGGATGTGGCCGCTCTGCCCCAAGGCGGAAAAATCAAAGCGAACCGCGGCGATGGAAGTTGTTTCGCCATCACCAAAAACAGTAAAAATCCCCAAGCTGCTTGGGAATTCGTCAAGTACTTAGCCGGTCCGGATGCGCCTGGAGTTCATAAATTATTAGCTCTAGGACAGATGGTTCCTTCACAAATGGCCCTCACCAAGCATGAACTCTTCTTAAAGACCCCGGGACAACGGATCATTAATAAGAAAGCCTTCTTGGTAGGTCGTGAGAACCTGATGACGGTTTATCAACCGTTTACCACCTGGTATAACGAGGGTGAAAACGCCCTTCGCGGCGCTTTGGTACCGCTTTGGGAAGGTAAAGCCACCGCCGAACAGGTAGTTAAAGAAGTGGCTGCCCAGATGGAAGCTTTAATGGCGGGCATCTGATTTTAGTTTTTCGATCAAAGTTGATTTTGGATTGAGCATGTCTACCGGGGCAACCGGTACAATGCTTCTCTTGGTAATAGCTAATCTTTAAAAGCAAAATACTACGAAATAGATCTTATCTCCTAGGGCCGAGGGATTCAGCAGCGATGCTGATTCCCTTCACCCAGGGGGATTAATAATTGGAACTGAAAACAACCGGTTTTCAAAAATGAGTTTGTTCGGAACGAACGGACTCACCGGATTATATAAAACAATTTCGTGATATTTGATTATCACATTATTTCTATTTCTCGAGGTGTAAAATGAGCAATATTAATGGTTTTCAAGCATTAATGCCGACTAAGGTTTTGTTCGGTGCCGGTCAGGTTTCAAAAATCGGTGAAGAGGCTGCCTCTCTAGGTAAAAAGGCTTTGATAGTAACAGGTAGTCAAGCGATGCGCCGGGCGGGGATAACCGCTCGCATCGAAGGAAGCTTATCCACTCATGGTGTGGAATTTGTACCTTTCGAAAAAGTTGAGTCCAATCCCAGCACCGATACGGCTGATGCCGGAGTCAAGCTTGCCCTGGAGACGGGTTGTGATTTAGTAATTGGTTTAGGCGGAGGCAGCGCCATCGATACTGCTAAAGCCATTGCGTCCGCGGCGGGGCTAAATTCTCCAATTCAAACCTTAATGGAAAAGGGAATGCCTAAGAAAGGACTCCCTTGTATTGCGGTCGCTACTACATCCGGGACTGGGGCCGAGGTTACCGCGATTTCAGTGCTGACAATCAAAGATAAAAACAGGAAAGACGCGTTACGCAGTCCTTATAACTTCCCGAATGTGGCTATCGTTGATCCGGAATTAACTTTGAATTTATCGCCGTATCTGACTGCCAATACCGGTATCGATGCTTTGACTCATGCCGTTGAGGCTTACACTTCCCGGTCGGCCCATCCGGTCTCCGACTTGTACGCCCGGCAAGCGATCTCTTTGGTAAATCGATACTTGCGCCGAGCGGTTTTAGTAGGAAACGATCTGGAAGCCAGGGAAGGGATGGCCTTAGCCAGTAATTTAGCGGGGATTGCCATTGCTTACGCCGGAGTAGGAGCGGCCCACGGCCTGGGGATGACTGTGGGAGGTATCTGCAACACCGATCATGGCATCTCCGTAGGAATCGCTTTGCCTTATGTAATTGAATTCAATTTAGCCGCCAATTTGGAAAAGTATCAGGATGTCGCCCAAATTTTAGGCGAAGACATCAAGAATCTGAGCTTGCGTGATGGCGCTAAGCTGGCGGCCCAAGCGGTCCGTAATTTAATGATCGATCTGAAACTGCCGTTAAAATACAGTCAAATCGGTGTTCGATCTGAACTGCTCGCTAGCTTGGTGGAGGATACTAAAACCCAACGGGCGATGTTGAATAACCCGCTCATTGCCACAGAGGAAGATATTAAAGGGTTGTATCAGGCATTATTATAATCAAGCTTTTCATGCTTAACCTCCTTAAGATTCTTCCATAGGGGTGGGGTGGGGCCGGCGAGAGTCTCTGAACTCCACCAAATATGGGAGAAAGACTGAAGATGTAGGTTTAGTGTAGACTGGAGGTAGTTATGGAATATAACCAAAGTTTATTAAAAGACTTTAAAGCAAAACATCAGTTTTTTATCGGGTTTGATTCCGACGGTTGCGTCTTTGACACCATGGAAATCAAACAAAAGGAATGTTTTTGCCCGAATAACATTAAATACTGGGGCTTACAACCCATCTCCAAATATGCCCGGGAAACTTCCGAATTTGTGAACCTTTATTCAAAGTGGCGCGGGATCAACCGGTTTCCGGCGTTAATCAAGATCTTCGATTTGCTGGCGGAGCGTGAGGAGATTAAAGCACGAGGATTTAAAGTTCCGGAGGCAAAAGCGTTACGGGATTGGGTCGCTTCGGGAGTACCCCTGGGGAATGCCACCTTAAAGGAAGCCGTAGCCAAGACCGGTGATCCGGTATTAAAAAACGCCTTGGATTGGAATGAAGCGGTCAATAAGACCATCGCGGAAATGGTTTACGGGATTCCGCCTTATCCATTGGTACGTGAAAGTTTGGAAAAGCTCAGCCAAAAAGCTGATCTAATCTGTGTATCGCAAACTCCGGGAGAGGCTTTGGAACGGGAATGGGCTGAACATGATATTTCGAAATACCCTGCGATAATCGCCGGCCAGGAACTTGGCACTAAGAAGGAACACCTACGTCTGGGCGCTGTCGGCAAGTATCAGCCGAATCACATTTTAATGGTTGGCGACGCCCAAGGCGACTTGGAAGCAGTCAAGGCTAACGGAGGGCTTTTTTATCCCATCAATCCAGGCCATGAAGAAGCGTCTTGGCAGAGGTTTTATGAGGAAGCGCTCGACCGGTTCTTTAACGAAAGATATCAAGGGGATTACGAAGCAAGCCTAATTGAAGAATTCCAGGCTTATCTGCCTGAGACTCCGCCGTGGCGGAAATAGAACATTTAATATCCAAAGTTGTAATTAGTCCATTGAACCACGAAAGGGGAGCCATAATGATCAAGGAAAGTTATCGTTACATAAATTTGGATGGGAACTGGACGATTGAAGGCATGGACCCGGAAGAAGGCTTATTGCCCCGTAAAGCTTATGAACCAAAGTATTTACCAAAGGACCCGGTTCCAGCTGAAGTCCCCGGTATTGTTCAAAACCATCTCTTTCAAGCCGGTCGCATTGAAGATCCCTATTGGGAGATGAATAACGAAAAAATCCTCTGGATCGAGGAGAAGGAATGGTGGTATTTTAAGGATTTCACCGTTCCCGACGATCTTAAAGGCCGGAAGTACCATATCGTACTCGAGGGCATTACCTACCGGGCCAATGTCTGGTTGGACGGAATCAATATCGGAAACGTGGAAGGCATGTTTCTCCGCCATTACTTGGATGTTACCCATTTAGTCAAACCCGGTAAGACTCACCGTTTGACCATTCGCTGCCGGGCGCTGGAAAATTCCTCCGAAGATCGCCCCGGCGGGAAAATAAAACGGGGCGCGGTACGTTCCTCCGGTGTGGTGGCGCCCTTTTCTTACTGGTGGAACTGGTCCCCGCACATGGTGCCGGTAGGGATTTGGAAGTCGGTTTGGCTTCGAATCACCGGCGGAGCAATTTTTGCCGATCCGTTTATCAGAACCAAAATCAATTGGGATGAATGCGAAGAGGCAGCCAGCGCCGAAGTCTTGGCTACCGTTGATGTCGAGTCTGATTTCGAGAAACCGGAAAAGTGTATTTTGCGCGGTCTTATTTCCGGGATCGATTTTGACGACGGCGCTATCGAGATTAAAGAAGAGATTACCCTTAATCCCGGAAAAAACGTGATTGAAATCAAGAAACAGCTGGACCGTCCCAGGCTTTGGTGGCCGAACGGCATGGGTGAGCACCCGCTTTACCGGTTC
>JBLNDC010000085.1:0-8199 GCA_050261255.1 Bacteroidota bacterium | reverse complement strand
AAGGTATCGACGCAGCTGTTACCCGATTTGAGGATGTCGTTAAAAACGGCGGTGGCGAAATCGTTAAAACCGAGCGTTGGGGTAAACGAAAACTCGCTTATGAAGTAAACGACAAAATCGAAGGGTATTATGTGCTAATGTACTTTAAATCGCCCAGTAGCGCGGCTCAGGAACTGGAACGACTCTTAAAGATCAGTGACGATGTTTTGCGTCATTTGGTAATCAAAAAAGAAGAATAAGTCTACCTTGTTAAATTGGAATCATGTTTTGAAAATAACGGGTTAAACCGTTCGCAAATTAGTACCAAAACGGGTTTAAATTATTGAATTTAACAAAGTAGATATAACGAAGGTGATCGTTATGAACCATATTGTGTTAATTGGTCGGTTAACGAGAGATCCGGAACTTCGTTATACTCCAAACGGAGTGGCGGTAGCCAACTTCGACCTGGCGGTTGACCGTCCAACCACAAACCAACAAGGGGAACGTCAGACGGATTTCATTCGCATCGTGGTCTGGCAAAAGCAGGCTGAACTCTGCGCCAACTATTTGAAAAAGGGAAGGTTGGTCGGGGTTGAAGGTCGTTTGCAAATCCGCAATTATGAAACCCAAGACGGGCAGAAAAGACGTGTAGCCGAAGTTGTCGCCAATTTTGTCCAGTTTTTAGATCGCAATCGTGAAGAGAGTCAAAACGTTGATAACACATCGAGTGTTAGTAACGACGATGATTTGGGCGGTATAAACCTTGATGATCTTCCATTTTAAGATTTCGGCGGAGGTGAATTCGAATGGCAAAATATGAAAAAGATCGCGACCGGGATTCTTCCGGTAAAGGCGGAGGACGTAAACCCAGAAAGAAAGTATGTTCTTTTTGTGTAGATAAAGTAGAATCAATTGATTATAAAGAAACGGCCAAACTAAAAAGGTTTATTACGGAACGGGGTAAAATTTTACCGCGGCGTATTTCCGGTAATTGCGCCGTCCACCAACGGCAGCTTACCAGCGCGATTAAGCGCGCCAGACAGGTTGCTTTACTTCCATATACCAGTGAATAAGAGGCCATAATGGCCTCTTTTTTATAACCAACTTTTAACCAATTTACATGTTCCATCAAATAACGACATAAAATTTCATTATAATTGAGAGACTTGGTTGATAAACGAACTTTTGACATTTAACGCTTACGGAGATGGGAAAATTTTTTTAGAAATAAGGGTTTGTTTTTATTGCAGTTGGATAAGTTTGATGCGCAGGAAATTTCGGCTCGGTAGAGAATAGATTGGGTTGAAGGGGGAACCGTTTAATGTCTTCTAACAACTCGGATCTAAACATCGTTAAAAATGTAAGAATAATCGAATGGCTCAAAGCTGAGTTACTCTCCGCTATCGGCGCCCTGTTTAAAGCGATGCTCAAAAACAGCGAAGAAGCCATTTTGGATGCATTGGCCCATTTAATAATGGCCTGCTACTTTCTAGGAAAACGCTTGGGATTTTCCTATACAAAGGTCGACGCTAGAATTGAACAACGGCTGGAATCCCCTGAGATGCAAGAACATGAAATTGAGGATTGGTATGGGGATGTTTCCAATCTGCTACAATATGTAAAAGAACGGAATCGGTATTGAAAATGACGAAGGTTTAGGTTAAAATCCTATAGAAGCCAGGAAGGCTTGGTGAATCAGAGAAAGATGGTGGTATTATGAGAGTGATTTTGAAACAAGATATCCGCGCCTTAGGTAAACGTGGAGATATAAAAGAAGTGGCCGATGGTTACGCCCGCAATTTCTTATTACCGAAAGGCTTAGCCATTGAGGCTACTTCCGGTAATTTAAAGATTTTATCCGATCAAAAAGAAATGACCGCCCAAAAGGAGCTCCGGGAGATGGAAGAGGCTAAAGAATTAGCCGGCCGTCTCAACGGGTTGGAGATCAATTTTAAGGTCAAAACCGGCGAAGGCGGACGTTTATTCGGTTCGATCACTGGAAAAGATTTAGCGGACCAAATTTATCAAAAAACTAAGATTGAATTGGATAAAAGGAAGCTGGAAATCGAGGACGCCATTAAAAATCTGGGGAAATACCAAGTCAAGGTCCATCTTTATAAAGGGATTACGGCTGAGGTTAACGTAAACGTGGTCTCTGAATAAACTGTTTAGTAATACCTAGACTTTCTTAATTTATACCATTACAATGCGCCAAGTGCGTTAGAATGAAATCCACGGCTTAAACCACAGAGGGCACTGAGAACACGGAGAATAAGATGAACGTTCACATATTATTGTTTTACTCGGCGCCCTCTGTGTACTCTGTGGTTAAATTTAGATATTGAGCATTTTCAGATAGGAGCTTTTAATGAAGAACTTGTTAAAAAAAATTTCGGTCCGGGTTAAACAAAATGAACTAAGTGTTCCATTGCACGACCGGTTGCTTGATGAAGAACAATTATCAAGGCAAGTCGCGGCTGTTTTCGCCTTGCTTTCAAATTTATACGGCTCCGACAAATTGGTATTAAAAGCCGGAAAACTAGAAGCCTTAAAATTGATGCGTTCCGAGGTTCTGGAAGAAAAAGTATTGGCTTTACAAAGAATCGTGTTTGAGGACCCGACCATTGAAAACCTACCGCACCGGAAAGACCTGCCGGAAGCCCTTAATGAAATTGAAGAGGAGATCGCCGATCTAATCGCCCGTCGGACAGTTGAGGATAAAATCGAGAAAAAAATTGCCGAACGCATGCAGCAGAGGCACGAGGAATATTTAAAAGAGCTTAAAATTCAAGTTTTACAAGAATCAGCCGGGCCCGATAACCCAAATACCTTAAAGAAGCTAGCCGATCTTGAGAAAATGGATGAAGTCAGCCTTTCCAAATCGGTGATGGAAACTTTAAAACCGTCCCATTTAGGGGAAGTAGTAGGCCAGGACCGGGCGATCAAAGCGTTGCTTGGTAAAATTGCCTCGCCATTTCCACAACATGTGATCCTTTATGGGCCTCCGGGAGTAGGGAAAACCACAGTAGCCCGGCTGGTGCTGGAAGAGGCTAAAAAATTACAATTCACTCCTTTTAAAGAAAACGCATCTTTTGTTGAGGTGGATGGCACTACCCTTCGTTGGGACCCGCGGGAGGTTACTAACCCGCTGTTGGGTTCGGTCCATGATCCGATTTATCAAGGGGCACGGCGGGATCTGGCTGAGGGCGGGGTCCCCGAGCCGAAACTGGGTTTGGTTACTGAAGCACATGGCGGGGTCCTGTTCATCGATGAAATCGGTGAAATGGATCCGATGCTTCAAAATAAGCTTCTTAAAGTGCTAGAAGATAAACGGGTCTCTTTCGATTCGGCTTATTACGATCCGAACGACTCCAATGTACCGAAGTATATCAAGAAATTATTTGCAGAAGGGGCTCCGGCTGATTTTGTTTTAATCGCCGCTACAACCAGAGATCCTTCGGATATTAGTCCGGCAATCCGTTCTCGTTGCGCCGAAGTTTATTTTGAGCCCTTGGATCAAAATGATATTAAGGAAATTGTAATCAGTGCCGCGGAACGTTTAAAGGTCAGATTTGACCCGAATATCCCCGAAGTGATCAGCCAATACACTATCGAAGGGCGGAAAGCCGCCGGTATTTTAGCAGATGCGTACGGGTTGGCTTTATATAAACGCAAGGACCAGTCTTTGAATAACTTGGAGGAGATCGAGATTACCCTGGCCGATCTTTACGAAACCCTACAAATCAGCCGTTTATCTCCTTATGTGACCGTGAAAGCGTCGGACCAGATGGAACTGGGTAAAATTTTCGGTTTGGGAGTCAGCGGTTTTGTTGGTTCAGTATTGGAGATCGAGGCAGTCTGTTTTCCTGCCGCTGAAAAAGGCAAAGGCAGGCTGCGATTTAACGAGACTGCGGGCAGTATGACGAAGGACTCGGTTTTTAATGCCGCATCAGTAGTACGCTTGATAACGGGAATGGATATCTCGGATTTCGATGTCCATGTAAATGTGATCGGCGGCGGTAGAATCGACGGGCCTTCGGCTGGAGTTGCCATTACTTTGGCGATAGTCAGTTATCTGACCAAACGGCCTATTTCTCAAAATATAGCAGTTACCGGAGAAGTATCGATTCAAGGCAAGATCAAAGCTGTCGGAGGAGTTTTAGAGAAAATTTACGGCGCCAGGCAAGCCGGGGTGAAGACGGTCTTTGTGCCCAAGGAAAATGAGAAAGATGTTCCTGGTGACCTTGACGATATTAAAGTGATAGCGGTGGAAACCATTCAAGAGATTGTTGATTTGGCTTTGGAACGAAGCGAACACTAAGATCACAGATATCGCTGATAAAGCTGATTTCACTGATGACACAGTTTGAGCGCTATTTCTATTAGCCGGGCATATACTAACCATTTGTTCGGTGTGGGACTGAATAAAACGTAAAATAATAATTGTCATAGGTACAGCAAAGTAAAGACTCCCCTGTTTCGTTAGGGAAGTCTTTTTATTTGACAGTCCGGGTTAAATATTTAATCTTAAGAGTTAGATACTTGCATTATTAAAAACTTGAATAAGAAAAGTAGTACAACTGCAATTTTACCATTCACTCTTTACCGTTCAAACTTGTTTTTATTCCGGCCAGACTATTTGCGGCGCTATGGCCTTAGTGCGAAATTTGCCCAGAAAGCTCCCTTGGACAGGATTGATTAAGTATAAATAGTTATTAAACGGTATGACCAGCAGGTCTCCATTGGGGCTGTAATAACCTTTATCAGGTCCCTCTTCATTTTCCTCAAGCTTAAAATTATAACTAAATATCGGTTTGGATGCCTCCGGATCGATAAGATGCCAACCGTTTTTAGCAGTTACTACAATATATTCGCCATTGGGGGTGGGATGAATTCCATATTGAGTATCTTTGAATCTGATAACTGATTTGACCTCGTTGGTTTGGAGATCCACCACGCTTAGTTCAGGCCCGCCGGCGAGTACATATAGGCGTGAAAAGTCTTTGGCAAAGAACATTCTCCGGTTTTCAGCGGAGCTATTGGTGGCTAAGGTTTCGGGAGAAGGTGATTGGGTTACGGGAGGAAGCCCTGAACCAAAGAATTCGAGTACCATTTTTCCAATAAAAAAATAATTACCGATCTTGATAGTTTTGATCTCTTTACCGGTCTTTAAATCAACTATGTTCAAGAAATTACTATTTTCGTTAGCGAGATATCCAATGGTTCCTTCATTGTTGATTAAAAACTGATCAATGGATCGATCACGATTATATTCGTACAATTGAAGGGTAGGACCTGAGACATCGATAATTAAAAGGTTTTTTTCCTCTTGGAGGCAGATCCTGCTGGTAGAAGCTTGGATTAAGTGGTTGGGTTGGTTTTGGAGCTTCAATTCGGCAGTGATTTTTCCGGCGGTAATTTTATAAAACGTAGCCTTAGGTTTGTTAGAAACGGGTTCATTAGGACTGCCAATCACTATGCCCCGTTGTTTTTCGTTAAGATCCTCATAAACATTGGCGCAAACCGCATAAAAGGTATCTAAATCCTTTTGATCTTGGCTGATGAGGAGCGGAGAATACTCCAGTTGTAAGTGTTCGGTTACACCAGTCGCTGGATCAATCCAGTGCAGTTTGGCGAATTCCGCGGCAGGGGTTCTTTCAAGTAAAATTTGGGAAGGATATTTTTGGCTGTTGCGAAAACCGCCGCAGGCGACTACTATTTTACCGGAAGCCGTTCGATAAATCGCTCCGGGATTGGCGGAGACCGGGAAATTTCGGGCTTGTTTTTGAGTGAGATCGATTAAGACCAATTGGGCAGGGATTTTAGCTTCGAAATTTCCGAGAGTTCCGACAGCCAATTCGGTTTGCTCCTCATTGAAATGGTAGACTACGGGAGGGCCATTCAATGCAATATTGTTAGTTACTTTGGTTTTCAGATCGTAACAAGTGAGAGTGGATATTAGATTTTCTTTATCCGAATTCACAGTGAACAATAACCAGAGGCCGGTTTCTTTGAGGTAAAAATCTTGGACAACTAAACCGGGAAGTTCTTTTCGGGTAAGAGTTTTAAAAGCCTGGTCCAGAAAAGCCAGTTCGCCTGATTTTTTTTTGGCGCCGCGATACATGATGATATAACCGGAGTTATCAGGGTTTTCAATAACCCGGGCTGATTTAGGGGTGGATTTAAAGGATTTTAACTTTTCTTGCCCATCGTAAATTTCAACTGTATTTGTTATTTGATCCAAGACGAAAAAACCGTTAAAATCGGCAGCCGCAGATATGGAAGGCAATATTAAGCCGATTAGCAGCGAGAAGAATATTATTCGTTTCATATTTGATCCTCCTATCTTCGAAAACATTTCTATGGATTCGGCATGAAAGGAGGGATTCCCTTTTTAGGTAAATTTTTTGTCTGAAGTAGATACAGTTAGATTTACTTCTTGAAATAATTCGATTAAATGTATGGGGATAAAAAATGGAGCAATTCAAGACGTGTTATTAATTAGGCGATTTTTTAAATCGAGTCATATTTTGGAGAGGGGGGTTTTACTACTTGACGGTAATTGCTTAGAGTCGTTAAAACTAGGGTGGCGGCGATAATATCTAATAAAATCGCCAATCCAAAAGAATTAGAGTAACTGTGAAACATGTCAAAGAAGAGGCCGCTCAGGGGGGTCCCTAGAGCATAACCGGCAGTTTGGAAAGCAACTAAAATGCCGAGAATTTTGCCGTAATCCTCGCCTGCATAGAGCATTGAAGTTAACATTGGTATTGTAATGCTGGTCATTGTATAAGAGACACCGAAGAATACCGCGAAAGCAAAGCCAAAGGAGGCGTCGGAAGTAAAGATCAGAAACAGCGTTCCGATACAAAAAGATAAATTGTTAATCACCAGCACTAGCTTGGTGCCATATTTATCATTGATCATGCCGAGGATAATTTTCGAAAGGGTGTTTGAAAGAAAAACACCCCCCATAATATAGGCTACGACTTGAGGGTTTAACCCCGCTTCGCCTAAATGAGCCGCAGCATTGACGTATACCGGTTGGATGGAGATACCGAATAAAAGGATCGCTCCCGCGATCTGCCAGAAGGTACGGGTTTTTCGCACTTGCTCCAGAGTCGTTCCGGAAGGTTTCGCATCAGGATCGACGTTGATAGAGGTTTGGGAATGGGCCCCGAAGGGCGTTAAGCTCATAACGGATGGTTTTTCCCTTAATAGTATGTAAGCGGGAATTAGAAAAGCCAGCATTAAAAATATGGAAAACAAATAAGAAGCGCGCCATCCGTTTAGAGTAATCCAGTTACCAACTAATGGATTGAGAATAATTCCGCCAATGCCGCTTCCCGAATAAACCATACTAAAAACCGTGCCTCTTTTTTCAACGAACCAATTGGCAACCATCACCGATAAAGGAACTGCTGCAGTATAACCAATCCCGATCCCGAAGAAAGCCGCACCGATGTAAAACATGGAGATACTTTGCGCTCGATTGTATATTACAAAGGCGGCGCAGAGAGAAATTATTCCACTTAGAAAGATCTTTTTTACCCCGCCTAATCTTTTTTGAACTGCGCCGAAAGTAAAACAAGCCGTCATTTGGAAAATATAAGCTATTGTATATACCAAGGAATATGCCCCACGACTGAATCCCAAGTCATCGCAGATCGGCTTGACATACAAACTAAGAGTGCCGTTAGCCAGACCCAAACCGATAATGGCAATAAGCATACAAGCGGCGGCAATGATCCAGTGATAAGCTAATTTTGGTTTCATTTCATCCTCTAGTTGAATTTGTTACAAATTCAATACCCATCTTAGCACTTGTTAATCGCTCGGACAATGATTTTAATAATATTTTAACGCGTTTATCTGCAGATTTATCGAAGGGGGGAGAAATTTGGTTATTTAACTGTCACTTTAATAACTTTTCAATTTTCTAACCCAGAAAGCAGGTACTGACCCTCCAAAGCAGAATTAAAATGTAAAGTAAAAACTGTCTGCATACTGGAGGATTAACATGAACGGGGCTACGGCTTTAGAACGAATTCCCCCTCAGAACCTGGACGCCGAACAATCGACCCTGGGTTCGATGCTTTTGGAAAAGGAAGCCATTTATAAAGGAGCGGAAATTTTACGCCCGGACGATTTTTACCGTGAGGCCCACCGGGTCATCTTTGAAGTTGTAGTCCATTTGGCTAACAAGGGAGAGCCGGT
>JBLNDC010000084.1:0-3331 GCA_050261255.1 Bacteroidota bacterium | reverse complement strand
TCACCATTATCGCCTGTGAGGGACATATGGAAACGCATTTCTGACAGGTATTACATACTCTTTCATCGAATACCGGATAACCGGAGTCGGATGAAATGCAATAACCTTGCATCATCTTTATACAAACGCCACATTTTTTACATTTGATGCGATCAACAGATATCATCATCATGTATCCATCCTTTCTTAAGCTATGGTGCCTGTAGTATGGCGTCTTTTTTTATTATTCTCCGTATTCTTTGTTTAAAATTGTTCGAAAACAAATGATATTGCCATCGGGATCCCTGAAATGAACTGACCTTGCCCCCCACGGATAGGTAGTTGGAGTAGTAACAAAGTCAATATTAAGTGACTTCAACCTTTCATATTCCTTATCTACATCATCAACATTTAAGCCTATCGTAAAATTACCGGAACCCCAATACTTTGAAAAGTCAAATAGCATGTCATTTTCTGCAGCTTTTTTAGAATAAATGGCAATACCTTCTTCTCCTATAGCTAACGAAGCATGTATTCCATTTCCATCTGCTTTGACTTGTAACACCTTTTCATAAAATTGAATTAGCTGAGGTACATCTTCTGTAATTATACATATATCTGAAATTTTCATTAGTTTTCCTCCCGTGATTTCCCGGTGTTAAACGCCGTAACCACTGACTAAAGATTAGACATGGAAGGCATCATTTCTATCCATCCCGGATTCACCCATTTCATCACAGTTCCTATAGGCAGACCAACGTTCTTTCATTTGATTTTTTTCGTTAAACAAAAGAATTACATTTCCCCTTTGATAACACTTTTCCCGGGTTATACATCCGGCTCTTCCCAGTCCGTTTTAACGGGCTTTCGAATGGTTTTTAACTTAGCCCGGGGATTTATCGCGTCCTTTGGACACACACCCCGGGTGGACGGAATGACAAATCGGACTTTTGAGACAGCCACGCCGGATTATCGGATTGGACGGATTTTAAAATCGATGCGGGTAGTTTGGTTTGATTTCATTGATAAAAAACAATCGGGCTAACCAGGAGGTCTCTCGTTTAACGGTCATTTGCACTACCATTATACCCAATTTCAGGTAGGAGTTCAATTTTCTCTTATTTTATACGCTTGCAATTAAAAAGTTTATTGACTATCCCTTTAACTCAGGTAAAAAAAGGAGTATACATTTGTATTAATAAAAATCACCAATTTCACTTTTAAATTACAGGCAACCATCCGAAATAAAATAAGGGAAAGCGTTGGCTTTCCCTCACTAAAATCAAACTATAAAGGTGATTACCAATGACTCGCCGACTATTAACCTCAATCCTCTTATTAAGCGGGTTTCTCCTGAATATTCAACACGGATGGGCCGGTTTAACTCCTGGAGTCAATGCCAATTCAGCAATCTTAATTGAAGCCGGTTCCGGTAAAGTACTCTATTCAAAAAACTCCCGTGCTATTATGGCTCCCGCCAGTACAACGAAGATTATGACAGCCATTTTAGCACTGGAACATGTCCCTTTAGATAAAACCGTTCGCGTCTGTCCGGAAGCCGCAGCCCGTGAAGGCACCTCGATGAACCTGGTAACCCGGGAACAAAAGACCATGCGAGAACTTTTGTACGGATTGATGCTGGTCTCGGGAAACGATGCCGCTACTGCAATTGCCGAAGCAGTCTCGGGTAGCGAGAAAAATTTTGCCCGATTAATGAACCAAAAAGCAAAATTACTTGGAATGAAAAACACCCACTTCCTAAATGCCAGCGGTCTACCGGAAATTGGACATTATACAACCGCATATGACCTGGCGATTTTAACCCGCTATGCCCTTAAAAACAAGAATTTCGCCAAAATCGTCGATACGAAAGTCAAGCAAGTTACAGGAGCCAAACCGGGAACGAACCGCACTTTAATCAACCATAATAAACTTTTATGGCAATATCAATATACAATCGGTGTAAAAACCGGATATACCAGGACTGCAGGAGGATGCCTGGTTTCCGCAGCCAATCAAAATGGAGTAAAACTAATCTCAGTTATACTAAAATCCAATTCTATTTATAATGATTCAAAAGCACTTCTTGATTATGGGTTTGCCGTTTATCGTGTAAAAAAGAATAATCATAGTTTGGCAAGTATTAGTACAATTTTACCGGAAAATCCTACCTTAAATTAAAAAAATCAACCGGTATTATTCCTGTTGATTACGATTGCCAAACTTATTCAAACCGGCATATTGCCGACTATAGGTTCAGGATTATCACCATGAGCGAAATCAGTATGCTCTTCGATGCGGCTAAGTTTGAGAAAACAATCGCTACCGTATTCGCGCGTCCTGCAGCAGATACAGGCAACGCCGGAAATTACAGCAACACCAAAATACAATTCAGTAACACCAACATCAGTTTCCAACGTTAATGCCCCAAAAAGCCGGACAATGAAATCCGGCATAAACCGGCAAAAACAAGAAAAAAAGTTTGGACTCCTTTTTTCAAGTAAATACTAACCGGCAAAGGGGGTCCGGGTATTGGAAGGAAATTGGCTAGCGGTTATTCCTCCACTAATGACAATTGTCAATGCCGTTGTTACGAAAAGAATTGTTTCCTCATTATTACTTGGTTTAATAGTGGGAAGTATTTTAAAAGCCGAAAGTTTATTCACCGGGATCTTTAAAGCGGCCGAATATCTTATGGGAGTCCTTCATTCAACGGATAATATTTTAGTAGTCCTCTTTCTATTCTCCTTCGGATCTTTAACCGAAATTTTCAAGATGTCCGGTGGAATCAAGGGTTTTGCCCGTTTGGCTGAAAAATATGTGAAAACTGAAAAAGGCGCGCTTCTTAGCGTTTGGGTGGTAACACCCGTCACCTATTTAGATTGTTGTTTTCATACTATTTCCAGCGGTACAATCGCCAAACCTTTAATTGAGAAGGTTAATGGGTCTCTGGAACGTTTGGCGTTGGTCGTCAATGTCACTTCCTCGCAGCTTATTGTGTTAATTCCCCTGGCAACTACTTATGTGGGATATATTATCGGCATTACCGGTTCGGCGATGCGGGAAGCGGGAATTCCCGGCTCCCCCTATGCATTGTTTTTGGAAAGTATCCCTTATAACTTCTATTCCTGGGGTATGGTGATTTTAAGTTTATTGGTGACCATTTGGGGATTGGGTTTCGGAAAAATCAGAGTGAAATGGGGTAAACCCGATCAAGAAGGCGTTCATGGAATGGATGAAGCCCATGAACAGTGTGAATTCGAGGAAAAAACGCCTCCCAAGGTTTGGAATCTGCTACTGCCTTTATTAGTTTTAGTCGTCCTGGTCATCCTACTGTTTTGGTATACCGGAT
>JBLNDC010000083.1:0-2728 GCA_050261255.1 Bacteroidota bacterium | reverse complement strand
ATTTTCGGGGATTAACTCCGGGAACCGGGTTTACCGCGGTATTTCATGGTTTATACTGGCACTTGGGTCAATATCCATATTCTTTACCTATTCCCGGACCGCTTGGTTGTTGAGTTTAGCGGCATTATTCCTATGGTTTGGCAAGGAGCTTTTCACCGGTAAACGACTGTATTTATGGTTGGGCGGCATCTTATTTTTGTTAAACCTGCCGTGGTTTAAAGCTAGGATTTTCAGGCCGGAAAACTTTGTAGAAAGTACACTAGGGTTCCGGACGCAAATTTGGCAAAATACCTTAAAAATCATCACCGAATATTGGCAGTGGGGTTCCGGGCCGGGGAGCTTTAGCAAAGTTTACAACAGCTACCCAACGGGAAACGGTTTGGTCCAACACGGGCACCAATTATATCTTCAGTTATGGCTGGAAAACGGTTTGCTTAGTTTGGCCGTTTTTATCAAGGTTATGGTGAATAATTTGGTCGGCTTTAATGGTTTTCAAAGCACCTTTAAAGCAGTCGCCTTAGTGATAGTCATATTTTTAGCGGCCGGCTTTTTTGAAACGTGGTGGGCCCATCAATTCTGTGGGGGCTACTTTTGGCTACTGATCGGTTTGTTACAATCGTTGAGGACGGGACAGATTGATTCATGAAAAACATCTTGATCTTTGGCTATTTTGGAGTCGGCAATCTGGGAGATGAGGCTAATCTACGGCAATTAATCAAGTTGCTCCGGGAAACTGACGCCAAAAATCAAATTACCGTTATTTCAGCCGATCCTAGCCGTACTGCCTCAGCATACGATGTGGCGGCGGTCGGAAAATTCGATCTCTTTGGAATTATCAAAGCTTTGTTCAAAGCGGACTTGTTGCTCGGGAACGGAGGGAGCCATTTTCAAGATATAACCAGTAAAAGAAGTCTCCTTTATTATTCCGCCTTAGTTTTGGCAGCGAAATTATTAAAGGTAAGGGTCTTTTTATATGGCCAGGGAATAGGGCCTTTACGAAGCGGCCTTGGAAAATTTATAACCGGACGGGTCTTGACCATGGCGGACCTGATTACGGTCAGAGACCGGCTTTCCATTGTGGCCTTGGCAGAATTAAATGTCCGGAAACCCGAAATCCATTTTACCGCTGAACCGTTATTGGCCTCAAACGGAGTTGAGGCGTTGTTAGTTAAAAAATATTGGGGAGAGCAGGAACAGGGGAAACAACTTAAGCTGGGCTTGATTATCAAGGATTTTAAATTTATTAAAAAGGGGTTTTGGGACCGGCTGCTTGATTGTTTAAGCTGGGATTCAAATGTCGAAACTTATTTAATCCCGGTTCAGAACACCAAAGATAGTGAATTTTTACAAGAATTTTCCGCTAACTATGGATTAACGATTTTAAATACCGACGAGGGATGGGAGCAACTGCAACAGATCGCCGGCGGCCTGGATCTATTAGTCAGCGCCAGGCTCCACGGCTTAGTAGCCGGTGTATTACAGGGAGTCCCCTGTTACGGACTGGCGGCCGACCCGAAGGTAGAAGGGTTTTGTTTGCAATTAGGCATTCCTTTTAGTATATTAACATTTGAAACCGAATGGATGGGAATTAGTAATAAAATCACCAACTTTTTGGTCCACCCCCAAGAATGTTTAGGGTATCAATCCAAACTACCTTTTTGGAAGGCCCGTGCCTTAGAAAATCAAATTATTTTAAAACAATATCTTGAAAATAATGATTAACCGTTATTACCTGAACGGAATTCCGATTGACTCCGGTCCCCGAGCCGAAGTCCGGCTAATTATCAACGATTGGTTGTTTTCCAGCGAGAAACCTCGGCAAATAATCACGCTTAATGCGATGATGTTTACCTCAGCATTAAAACAAAGCCGTTTAAAAAGGGTAATTCAAAGAGCGGACTTGGTAACAGTCGATGGTTACGGAATTATGATGGCGTTGCAAAGACGCGGGGTCTGGACGGAAAGGTTTCCCGGGGTCGAATTGGCCGAGCAATTACTCGGTTTCTGTATTCAAGAAAATTTACCGGTTTATTGCTTTGGGGGCACTAAAAGAGTGGTATTCAGGTTACGCCAAAAATATGGGGTGAATGGGACGGTTATTTTTCAGGACGGTTTCAGCGGAAATGAAGATTCGGTCCGGGAAGAGATCGTTAAGCTTAATCCCAAATTATTATTAGCGGGATTGGGATCTCCCCGGCAGGAATGCTTTTTAGCTGAACTTTTGCCGCATTTAACGGCCACCATCGGGATAGGTATCGGCGGCGCCTTGGAGATCATCTCCGGCCAAAAACCGCGCGCTCCTGAATTTTTAATCAACCGCGGTGGGGAATGGTGTTACCGGATGTTCCAAGACCCGAAAAAATTAAAGGTACTTCCGGAATTAGTTAAGTTTTGGTATCATTTTTTAAGGTAAGTATTTGTATCTATTCGGGGCTAACATCTTAATGCAACAGTATTCAGTAGTCAATAGATAAGGGATAGTGTTAAGGAGTCCAGAGTCAGAATAAATTTCAGGGTTTTAAGACTTCAAAGGAATACAAGAATTCCTACTGACTAATGACTACTAAATATTGTAGTCTTAATAGACGAATATTTTTTTATTGGTCACTGATTACTTAACGGGGGTGATTTAGCTGAAGCGTTTTTCGATCAATTGGAAAGCGGTTGAAAGAGAAGCCCTGGATTACTTAGGCATTTTCATAGGAGTCACCATAACCGCCTTATCCCT
>JBLNDC010000082.1:0-2501 GCA_050261255.1 Bacteroidota bacterium | reverse complement strand
AAAAAGCTGAGGCTTCTTTAGTGGAAAGCGAGGAGAGATTCCGGAACTTGGTTGAACAAACGAGGGATGGGATAATTATTGCGGATGAACAAGGGGTTATAGTAAGTTGGAATCAAGGGATGGAATTAATTACCGGACTAAAAAAGGAAAAAGCCGTTGGTTTAAAGGCTCAGGTAGTTTTTGAAAAATTAAAAGCCAATGATAAAAACGGTGGATCCAGTTTTAACAGCCAAGCAAATGACACGCGTGAGCGCCTTATTCAAAGGCCTGATGGTTTATATAGGAATGTCCTTGATACTACCTACTCGGTTAAAACCCGCAAGGGATATATAACTTATACCATACTACGCGACCTAACGGAGATAAAGAAAATTGAAGCAGATATCAAAGCCAGCCGGTTCAAGTACTATTCATTATTTAAAAATATGTCGGATGGTTTTACCTACAACCAAACCGTGCTAGATGGCGACGGCAATCTGATTGATCTAGTTTTTCTCGAAGTTAATGACGCTTTTGAAAATTTGACAGGTATGAAAAAAGAGAGAATAATTGGTAAAAAATTATCGGAATTGTATCCTAAGGGACTATCCGAACTGGAATCAGTTGAGAAAATTCTTTCATCAGGTAATAAAGTTAAATTAATTGATCTATTTATCGAGGAATTAGGAAAATGGGTTACAATTTCGGCATTTGGCACCAGCCCCAACCATTGCGGCTTGGTGTTTAGAGATATAACCGAACGTAAAAAAAGTGTCACCGAAATGAAACTGGCTAAAGAGGCGGCTGAGGTTGCCAATAAAGCTAAGAGCCAATTCTTGGCCAATATGAGTCATGAAATCCGAACCCCTCTAAACGGCATAGTCGGCATGATCGATTTGACTTTAATGTCGAAGTTGTCGGAGAAGCAAAAGGAATGGCTCGGCGCTGCAAAAACTTGCGTTGATTCTCTCCTGGCAATTATCAATAATATTTTAGGCCTTTCCGAAATTGAAACCGGTAAAGCTACACTGGTCAATTCAACCTTTGATATTAGGGATTTTATTAAAGAAATCGCCAAAGCGCAGTCGGCGGCGGCCACCCGCAAAAATTTAACCTTAAAGTTGAAAATCCATCCGAATGTTCCACCTGTTTTGGTTGGAGATTGCCATAAGTTGCGGCAAATTTTAAATAACCTGATTGGGAACACCATTAAATTCACGGAATCCGGGAAAGTATCAGTAACTGTAAAATCAGTTAAGAAAACTGGTAGCCAAGTTTTATTATACTTTTCCGTGAGGGATAATGGAATAGGAATTGAACCGAAAGCTCTCCCCCTTCTGTTCGAAAGCTTCAGCCAAGTAGATGGCTCCTTAACAAGAAATTATGGCGGCATCGGGTTGGGTTTGGCAATCTCCAAAAGTTTGGTGGAAATGCTGGGGGGAACCATTGGGGTAAAAAGCAAAAAAGGGCAAGTAAGCACTTTTTACTTTACATGTTCTTTTGAAATTCCGGGCACTAAGCCTTCCGGCGCTGAAGTCCCAACAGGATACAACATTGATAAATCATCAAACTCTTTACAAATTATTTTAGCGGAGGATGACTTAATCAGCCAGTTGGTTCTCAAAGAAGTATTAACGAAAAGAGGCTATGGGGTCAAGGTGGCGGGCAACGGCGCCAAAGTGTTGGAGTTTTTAAAGGTGGAAAATGCCGATTTAATCCTAATGGATATCCAGATGCCGGTGATGGATGGAATGGAAGCGACTAAAAGAATAAGGGAGATGGAGAAGAAGACCGGTAAACATATTCCTATAATAGCTTTAACCGCATATGCGATGGAAGACGATGAGGCAAGATTTTTAGCGGTCGGTATGGATGGGCGCATCATTAAACCAATCAAAGCGGATAGGCTTTTAAGGACCATTGAAGAGTTTACCCGTTCTAAAGACAATAGCGACGGTTCTGTAAGCAAGTCCGGTTTCAACGGTTTCCGGGCATCCGGATTCGGTAAAAATTGCCGGAAGACATTTATCAACGAAGCATCACAAAAAGTGAATAACATTAAGGCTGCCATCAACTCCAACGATCTTTGCGGAGCGGAAAACATCGCCCATTACCTTAAAGAATTGGCGGTTGATCAAGGCATGACCATCATAAGGGATTTGGCTTTTAAAATGGAGCTGTCCATAAGAAGGGGCGATCTTGAAGAAGCCGCCAATTTGAGCCTTAAAATTGAAGAAAGACTAAGGAGTTTTGAAGGGATCGTCTAACACAGGGAGGGTTGTTTAATGCGGATACTTATTGCCGAAGACGATTTGGTAAGCCGGAGGTTTCTGTTTGAATTATGTTCGAGGTACGGTTTGTGCGACCTGACAATCGATGGAATAGAGGCGGTGGATGCTTTTATTCTGGCATGGGAAGAAAATAATCCTTACGATTTAGTGTGTTTGGATATTATGATGCCTAAAATGGATGGGATAAAAGCGTTAAAGGCAATCCGCAGTTTTGAAAGGCAAAAGGGGTTG
>JBLNDC010000081.1:0-2956 GCA_050261255.1 Bacteroidota bacterium | reverse complement strand
TCCCAGTAAGACCACTAACGCCGGCCGCGCCATTCTTGAAAAGGACCCGGAGACCGGCGGCAGTCTTGGCTGCGCCATTTCCGAAGCCATCGAAAAAGCGGTCTCCACCGCAGGCTGCCGTTATGTCCTGGGGTCCGTGTTGAACCAGGTTTTGTTGCACCAATCGATTATTGGCCTAGAATCAAAAGAGGCCCTGGAAATGCTGGATGAATATCCGGATATCGTCATTGGCTGTGCCGGTGGAGGTTCTAATTTAGGCGGATTAATCGCCCCCTTTATGAGTGATAAATTGACAGGCAAGGCTTCGCCAAGGATTATCGCAGTCGAACCCGCTTCTTGTCCTTCTTTGACCCGGGGCCGTTATGCTTATGATTTTTGCGATACCGGAAAAGTAACCCCTTTGGCCAAGATGTACACCTTGGGAAGTAATTTTATGCCTTCTCCCAATCATGCCGGAGGATTGCGTTATCACGGAATGTCGCCGATCCTGTCCAAACTTTATCATGACGGTTATATGGAAGCGGTGGCGGTGGAGCAGACCAAGGTCTTTGAAGCGGCGGTTTTATTCGCCAAACAGGAGACCATCCTACCGGCGCCGGAGTCGGCCCATGCCATCCGGACTGCCATCGATGAAGCCTTAAAATGCAAGGAATCCGGTGCAGCCAAGACGATCCTGTTCGGCCTGACCGGTACCGGCTACTTTGATATGACCGCCTATGACGCTTATTTAAATAGGACCATGACCGATTATATTCCCAGTGATGAAGACCTCCGAAAGGGCTTCGCTACACTTCCGGAAATTCCTGAGGTTAAGTAATAGTTAAACTAAAAAGGGGGGCGAACACGCCCCCCTTTTAGTTCTTAAGTAAGATTAGAATATTTAACCGCAACCTAAATATTCAGCAATAATTTGCAGATACTGGCGGTAAAATGTCAAGACGTTGGTAATAGATTTAAAAACTATCAGGTCATCGATTTTCTCGTATTCATGGACCAAAATGTTTCTTAAACCGGTCGACGGGGCGAGTTTTAAAGCAAAGTCCATTTCAATCACCTGATTGTCGGCCAGCTCAATGAAGGAATTAAAATAATCTTTAGCGGGGCCTTTGGATAATTGTTTTAAAATCATATTATTGATATCGGTGGCGCATTCCACGATTAACTGGATGTCCCTTTCAATGGCGCGTTTAGTAATTATATGTTTCCGGTAATTATCAAAGGTTAGACCGGCGACAATCTGTTCCAGCTCTTGATAATAAGAGGCCAATTGTCTGAGCTTCTTACAAATAACCAAATTATCAACCACGATCGATCACTTCCCGTATATATTCACCAATTTTTTTAAACTCCGCTTCAAATACAGGCTTCAGTTCATAACTTTGCTTAATATAAAAAAGGCGGTGCCTTTCAAAAAGTCCGGGTTCCCTTTCATAGAGTACCCGTCCCGAACGGGCCACTTCATAACGGAGTAAAGGTTCGGCGGTTCGAAGGTCAACCAAGTCAAGCTCGCTCTTGCGGTGGAATAAAATTAACTCCTCAAGCAAAAGAGTTTTTGTTTCATCAGATAACGGACGATCGGTTAAAAATGCGATATCAATATCGCTTTCCGAGTTATAGTATTCGGTTTGAAAACTTCCAAA
This sequence comes from Bacteroidota bacterium, assembly GCA_050261255.1. Lineage (GTDB taxonomy): Bacteria > Bacillota > UBA4882 > UBA8346 > UBA8346 > JAAYHS01. The sequence continues at coordinate 1,316 of JBLNDC010000081.1, read as the reverse complement.
GTACACCAGAAACTCAACCTCGAAGTTTTCGGCGATTTGTTTGATTGGTTTGGAAAAAGACTGAGCCGCCAATGTAGGATCACTCGTTTCAATTATGATTTAGCTTAAGTATATAATAATATTATTAAGAATGTCTATAACTTGGCTCAATTCGCCTTCTAAGATTCCGGAACAGAAAGTTATATAGGATAAAATCAACATTTAGAGGAATAACCGTTATCATAAAGAAACTTATTAAGATTATCCAAACGAAAGGACCCTTATCGCGATGAACATTCAAATCTTCGGCACCAAGAAATGTCAAGAGACCCGTAAAGCCGAACGTTACTTTAAAGAGCGGGCCATTAAATTTCAATTCATTAACCTTGCCGAGAAGGGAATGAGCAAAGGAGAATTAAAAAGCGTTCAGACAGCGGTGGGCGGGTTGGAGGCGATGGTTGATCGGGAAGGCAAGCAGTATCAAAAACGAAATTTAAAATATTTGGTACATAACTTGGAAGAGGAATTACTGACTGATCCGTTGCTTTTGAAAACCCCCATTGTCCGGAACGGAGCTAAAGCCACCGTCGGTTACAGACCGGAGGTTTGGAAGGATTGGGAGTAGGCGGGCAATTATTCATTCATTAAATTGGACTTAATTTTATAGTATTCATCGATACAGTCCTGACAGATTTGTTGGGCGATAAATCGAACAATTTCAGCCGTATCTTTCTTTCTTTTAAGCGTTTTCAAATCGTTAAAGTCGATTAGTTTAGCTCCGAAATTGGATAGTTCATTATCGGAAATATTCTTTAACATCAATAAACCTACTTTCTCAAATAATACAACCATATTTTACCATGAAAACCGGTTCTTTTACAAGTTTATTTTTAAGCAGTTGAGTATCGGACCTTCAAAATCTTGACTAGATAAAATGCCTAACAACTTGAGCGGGGCAGGAGTTAATCCTTAAACTTACGATAGAATAAAGGCGAATTGCCGGTAATTTCTTAAAACACCCTACCGAAATGGGTTACGCTTCCAAAACCAACCTCGGCGGCAATCTCCACCACTTTTTTTCGGGATTCCAACAACAATCTTTTGGCTTCCTTGACCCGGACATTATTAAGGTATTCTACAAAGGTAAAATCGGTCGTTTATTTAAATATTTTACTAAGATAACTAGGGCTGATAAAAAAACGGTTCGCCAAAGAGGTAAGGGAGAGAGGCTCAGAGTAATTTTGATTGATAAATTGAGCTATTTCAGATACTTTTTCATGCATCGGACTGGGGTGTTCAAAAGCGGAATTATTGCCGCTCTTTACATGCCGACCCAT
>JBLNDC010000080.1:0-3829 GCA_050261255.1 Bacteroidota bacterium | reverse complement strand
GCAAAAGTATCCGTGGCTACGGTCTCCCGGGTTTTAAATGATTTGCCGGGTTACTCGGAGGAAACCAGAAAAAAAGTATTACAAGCAGTTGCCGAACTGGGTTACGAGCCGAACGCCCTGGCGCGGGGATTGGTCAGTAAACGGTCACATACCATCGGGATTTTAATGCCCAGCCTGTCAAGCATGGTTGCCTCCGAAATCTTAAAGGGCATCGAAGATACCGCCCACCGGTCCAACCAGAGCGTCATCGTATGCAACACTGATAATGATGGGAAACGGACCCTCGAGTACTTACAAGTCTTACAGGAAAAACAGGTTGACGGGATCATCGTGGTCAGCGCCAATATTATTCCGGAATATTACCAAAAGATGATGGCCATGAGGAAACCGGTAATATTTGTTGCGACCAAACACCCCCAAAGCAATTTACCTTTTATCAAAGTGGACGATGAAAAGGCGGCCTACGACGCCACTTCGTACCTGATTGAAAAGGGCCATCGTGCCATTGGAATGGTCAGCGGAACCCGGACCGATCAAATTGCCTCCACACCCCGGGTTAAGGGGTATGAAAGGGCGTTGAGCGGCCATGGCATTCCGATTCGCGAAAACTATATAGCCTACGGGGATTTCGGTTTCAAATCCGGGATGACTTGCCTGGAGCGGTTATTGGAAACAACCCCGGATATTACCGCCATCTTTGCCGCCAGTGACGAGATGGCCGTCGGCGTCCTGTCCCAAGCCTATAAAATGGGGATTGCAGTGCCCCGGCAACTTTCGGTGATTGGTTACGATAACACCCAGATCGCGGAGATGACCACACCGCCGTTGACCGCCTTGAGTCAACCCTTTTACGAAATGGGACAGTCGGGTATCACCATGTTGCTGGAACAGATCGAACAAGGCAAGAAGATGGAGAGCCTGATCATACCTCATCGAATTGTGGAAAGGGATACGGTTCGGGAAATTTTATAGGGGCGTTCGGATTTGGGGATTCCACGCCTTTTCGAATATGGAGCGGAGGTGATGGCGGGGAAGTATTGGTCTGTGTTTCAGAGGAGTTCATATCAAAAATTAGGGGAGGGGCATTTTAATGAGGAAAAAGGTTGGGTTGGTGCTTTTAGCATTCTTGTTAATCCTGGCTTCAGGAACGATGGTTCCCGTAAATGCGGCCAAAGTTAAGCTGGAACTTTTCCAGAATAAGCGTGAAGCTGTGAAGACTTTTGACGAATTAATCGCCAAATTTATGAAAGAACACCCTGATATCGAGGTTGTCCAGAATTTTACCCCGGAAGCGGAAACAGTCATCAAAGCCCGTCTGGTGAAGAACGATATTCCCGACATCATGGCTATCGGTGGCAATTTTACATATGGCGAGTTGGCCAGGGCCGGGGTATTGGCCGATTTCTCCAAAGATTCGGGTTTGAAGAATGTTCAACCGGCATATGTCAAGATGTTGAACGCACTGGCCCAATTGAAGACCGTTAATGGACTCCCTTTCTCCGCCAATGCGAACACCGTGCTTTATAACAGGGATAAATTCGCCAAGCTGGGTCTGACGGTTCCCAATTCATGGGATAAGTTTGTTGCCATGGCCGAGAAGATTAAAAAGGCCGGGGAAGTTCCTTTCTATTTGACATTTAAAGATTCCTGGACTGTCATGGTGCCTTTTAATACGCTAGCCTCCAATTTACACGGCGATGACTTCTTTGATAAACGGAGAGCCAACAAGACCACATTTAAAGTACGTTATCCGGAAGTGGCGACCAAAATGTTGACCCTCCTCAAATACGGTCATAACGACAATTTTGGAGTGGGTTATGATCAGGGCAATACGGCCTTCGCCAACGGCCAATCGGTCATGTTGATTCAGGGGATTTGGGCTATCCCGCCGATTAAAGCTGCCAATCCCAATATTAAGGTGGGAGCATTTTCTCTCCCGGCAACCAACAGCGTGGCCAAGAACAGGTTGGTTTCCGGCGTGGATACTGTGTTAACCATGTCTAAAACCACCAAGAACCAAAAAGCCGCCCTGGAGTTCATTCATTTCCTGCTTAAAAAGGAGAACGCCCAATATTACATCGATGAACAGAAGCTTTTTTCAGCGGTCAAAGGTGTTTATCAGGAAGACCCGGAGTTGGTCGACTTGAAGTCATACTTCGAATCAGGTCGGATTACCAGTTTCGCGGATCATTATTATCCCTCAGGGATGCAGGTTTCCAATCTGGTACAGGAATTTCTGCAAAAAGGCAATGTGAATCAATTCCTTACCAACATGGATCAGGAATGGGATAAAACCATTTCCCGCTAACCTCATTTTGGTGGTACAGATTTTCGCCTGAGGCGCAAATCTGTTGCAGTAAATTTAAACGGGAGTTGAATCAAAGTGCGGACTGAGCTTATATTGGACCTGAAGTCGGCACCACATAAAAAAAAGAAACCGAAAATTCCCTTGGTTTACTTCCTGTTTACCATTCCGGCTTTGGTGTTGTTTTTCACCTTTCATACTTTCCCAGCCTTGCAGGGAATCTATTACAGCTTCACAAATTGGCCCGGTTATGGGAACTCGGATTGGGTCGGATTGAAAAACTATTTCAACCTCTTTAAAGACCAGCGGGTCTGGGAGTCGTATCTCTTTACATTTAAATTTGCCATTATCACCACGATCGTCGTCAATCTGATCAGCCTGTTTGTGGCGATCCTTTTAAATGAGAAAGTCAGGTTTCAAAAGTTCTTGCGTGCCGTCTATTTCTTGCCGTACGTACTGAGTATCTTGATCGTCGGGTTTGTTTTTAACTACATCTTTTCGAATTTGATCCCCGCCGTAGCGGCAAAATTGGATATCCAATTCTTTACCAAAAGCATTCTGGGCATGCCCGATCTGGCCTGGCTCGGGGTAATGTTTGTAGCGGTCTGGCAATCGGCTGCTTTAAATATCTTGTTGTACCTGGCGGGATTACAGACTATATCCGAAGAACTCTATGAGGCTTCCAGCATGGATGGGGCCGGGAAATGGCAGCAGTTCCGTAAAATCACCTTTCCTTTGATCGCCCCATTTTTTACGGTGAATATGGTACTGTCCATGAAAAACTTTTTAATGGTGTTTGATCAAATCATGGCCCTGACCGAAGGCGGTCCGGGACGGGCCACCGAATCGATCTCACTTTTGATCTATCGCGGCGGATTTCTGGGCGGAGAATTCGCCTTTCAATCGGCCAACGCGGTGGTCTACTTTCTATTCATTTTGATCATCTCTTTTGTGCAACTGCATTACCTGCAGAAAAGGGAGGTGAGCATGAATGGCTAAAAAAACGAATTGGCCTGCCACCATTGTTTTATTCCTGGGAGCGTTGGTCATATTATTCCCAATCTATCTGCTGGTAGTGGTGGCGTTCAAAAATCCTCAGGAAATGGCGGCATCGATTATTTCCCTGCCGCAAACCCTGCATTGGGAGAATTTTAGCCAAGCCATCGCCATGACCAACTTTTTCCGCAGTTTCAAAAATAGTTTTACGATCACAGTCGGTGCGGTGATCCTCACCTTGTTGAGCAACTCGATGGTGGCCTATGCCATTGTCCGTAATCTGCAGAGGAAATTTTTCAAGTTTCTGTATTACTACTTCATCAGTGCGTTATTCATCCCTTTTCCCATCATCATGTTGCCGGTCGTCAAAGAGACCAGTTTGCTGGGGATGGACAATCAGTACGGCTTGATCTTTTTATATGTTGTCTATGGGCTTTCCATGAACATCTTCGTTTATGTAGGGTACTTAAAATCACTCCCGGATTCACTGGAGGAAGCGGCAATCATCGACGGCTGCAACATTTGGAG
>JBLNDC010000079.1:0-6814 GCA_050261255.1 Bacteroidota bacterium | reverse complement strand
CTTACCAGAGCCCGTAACCCCTTAATTGCTTTATTTAAAGCGTTAGCCATTCCGGACACTTCGGCGCAACCTTTAGCGGAGATTTCATTCGCCAAATTACCGACAGCCAGGTCCTGCGCTGCCCTTTCTATTTTTTTCAAGGGATGGGATATCGAACCGGCAATTGTCAAACCGAAGGCCAATGCTATGAAACCGCTGATTAGCATGATGATAAAAGTGTTACGTCTCGAAGAAACCGTATACGTTGTTCCCAGGGATAGTGTTTGCAAGCCGAAATTTCTAGCGGAATCATCTAAAATATTAAGGGAAAGCATCATTGAATCGATTATAGGTAGAAGTTTAAGATAATTAGAAGCATTAACCGGCTGCTCTAAAATTGATTTTAATTCTGCAAAACTGGTATTCATAATACCAATCGCACTTTGATCGTTCGATTCCAAATTGCGGATCCTAACCAAAACTTCTTCCAATCCACTGTAAGAGAGAGTATTGGATTCCGACTTTTCGGCCAAAATCGCTAAATAACCGCTTTTAACTTGCTCTAGTTGTAATTTGGCGCTGGAAATATCGGACTGTCCGCGAACGCTCTGGTCAAAAACGCTAAGCGTTGTTTGATGCATGTTATTAATAATTTTAAGTCCCATATTGCCTTGGACCCATAAAAAAAACACCATTATTAGAATTAATATCAAAATTTGATAAAACACTTTAATTCTAGATAATAAAGTCCGGTCGAGCAAGAAGTTGCAGAAACTAGTCACCTTTTTTATCATGGAGAACATATCAATCATCCCTTTTTGCTCTTTTTAATTAAGGAATTACAAATTCTTGATACCAGCTACGGAGCGCAATATTTTATAGATACATCTTGGTTTATCACTGTATATTGCGCCTAGGGGATTAACATAGTAATTATGCAATTCCCCCCAATTGATCAAAGGGTAATTAATTTTAATTATAGAACCCCTTGATTAGCAGGTCAATCGGAGAAATTTCATTTTTCTTGGAGTTTATTTGGTTTTTTTCTGACTGTTTTTAGGTTAATAAAAATCCGAGATGCAGTTTGCAATCTCGGAATAACTAAGACTAATGAGTTTACTTTTAGATGCCTCAATTAGTTTTTGATAAACCTCATTTATTTAAAATTTCCCTCACAACTTCGGGCATGGCTTCCTTTACACAGACGGTCCGGTGCCGAATCTCTTTTCGTTCTAACCCGCGGAGTCCGGCCGGGATCTCTCTCCCGGACAGTTCGCTTACCTTTGCCAGCAGTTCAAATTCGGTTTTTCCTTGAACCGCCGCTTCGCCTAAAATCCCTTGCACCACACTCCGGTTAAACTTGAATGGGCTGGCGGTAGCGACCATTAACACCGGCAAGCCGTCGCCGGTTTCTTGGCGGTAAAGATCAACCACCGCCTTACCCACTGCGGTATGCGGATCCATTACATAGCGAGTTTCTTGGTAAACCCGCCGAATCGTTTCCATGGTGCAAGTTTCATCGGCAAACCCCCCATAGAACATTGACTTTATTTGAGAGGCGGTGTCCTGATCCACCCGGTAACCGCCTTGGGTTTTCAAATCCCTCATCCATTGAATTACCCGCTCCGAATCATTCCCGGACAAATAAAATAATAACCGCTCCAGATTACTGGAGATCAAAATGTCCATCGAGGGTGAAATCGTAGTATAGAAGGCCCGATTCCGGTCATAAGTTCCGGTTTTGATGAAATCGGTCAAAACATTGTTGGAGTTGGAAGCACAGATCATCCTGGCAATGGGCAGCCCCATCTTTTTAGCGAAGTATCCCGCTAAAATATTGCCGAAATTTCCGGTAGGGACTGCAATATTAATCTGTTCGCCCGGTTTTATAACTCCCCGGCGGCACAAATCCAGATAACCATAAAAATAATAGACAATCTGCGGGACCAGCCGCCCCCAATTAATGGAATTGGCCGATGAAAACGACATCTTTCCGGCGGCTAGTTCCTTGATGATCCCGTCATCGGTGAAGATTGCCTTCACGCCGTTTTGAGTGTCGTCAAAATTTCCCTTGACGCCGACAACCTTAGTATTGCTCCCCTCCTGGGTTATCATCTGCAGTTTTTGAATTTGACTGACTCCTTCTTCCGGAAAGAAAACGATGATCCTGGTACCGGGAACATCCCGGAATCCCTCAAGAGCGGCTTTGCCGGTATCGCCCGAAGTTGCCACTAAAATGATGATCTCTTTATTATCTCCGGCAATTTCTCCCGCTTTAGCCATTAAATAAGGCAAAATCTGCAAGGCCAAGTCTTTAAAAGCGCAAGTCGGCCCATGAAACAGTTCTAACAAATATTGACCCTCGGTTAATTGGACCACTGGGGTCACCTCGGGAACCCTAAATTTAGCCGGTGAGGCATAAGCGGCGCTGGTCATTTTCCGGAGATCGCTTTGATTATAGTCAGTCAAGTAAATGCTTAAAATCCTAGTCGCCAGCTCCTCATAGGTAAGCCCGGCCATCGCCTGAATTTCGGCTAGGGATAAGTTCGGAATCGATTCCGGGGTGAATAATCCGCCATCCGGCGCGATACCGGTACGAATCGCCTCGGCGGAATTGGCTTTCTTCACGCTTCCCCTGGTACTAAGGTAATTCATATTTTCCTCCAAATAAATCATGATTTTGTGGTATTAATGTTATATTTTAATATAATATCACAAAATCCATAATCTTGGCAAAAGTTTAGATGATAAGCCAAGATTATACTTGAGTCCGAAACTAGAAAAGAAGTCCCGGTAACACTTATCTCCCGACGGCCTATTTTCACCCTTTTCAAGGTTAGGAACTACTAATCTCCGTTGCAAAGGGAATATTCAAAATTACCGTCGTTCCTTCTCCCTCTTTACTATCGATCTCCAATCCATATTCCGACCCATAATGTAATTTCAAACGGGCTTGAACGTTTCTTAAACCGATTCCAAATTGTGAGCCAGCCTCCTCTGCCGCTTCCGGGTTTTCCAGAGCGCCTTTAATTTTGATAAGATCGGTTTCACTGATACCAATTCCGGTATCGGTTATAAAAATCCTCCACTTATCCGCCCGAGCTTCGGAATGAATTCTAATCTTTCCCTGGCCGGTAGATTCCAGCCCATGGATACATGCATTCTCCACAATAGGTTGCAATGTTAACTTAACTAAAGGTTGATTCAAGAGTGATTGATCAATATCTGTTTCCAGAGAGATCCGCTCGCCGTATCGAATCCGTTGAATGATAAAATACCGTTCCACTTGGGCTAATTCATCCCGCAATGTTACCATAATTTCATCATTATGAATCGAATACCGAAAGAATTCGCTGAGTGCTTCAGCCATCCGGCTAATGGAATCGACACCTTCCATCATCGCCAATGAACTAATAGTCCCCAAGGTATTATAGAGAAAATGCGGATTAATCTGCGCTTGAAGCGCCCGAAGTTCAGCGTGGCGTTGTTTGGATTCAGCATTAGCCTGCCGGATTTTGGAGATATAATTATCAACAATTAACGTTTGAATCTTCTTGAGCATTCGATTGAAATTCTGGGTCAACTTGCCGACCTCATCGGTGCTTTCCACAGGAACCACGCCGTCAAGATAACCCCGGGCGGCCTCTTCCATGGTTTGTTGGAGCCTTTCAATGGGCTTGGTGATACCTGCCGCAAAGGTGATTGATAATACCAAAGTTGCCGCTCCCCAAAATAGAACCATTAAAATAGTTATGTTTTTTAAGCGTACTATCCCACCGGCAATTTCAGCGAATGGGACTATTGCTACCAGATGCCACTTGGTATCCCTGGAAATACTATGAATTATCAAGGAATTTACTCCGTCTACATCACTGTAAAAGTAATTATAAGCGGCGATATCATGATAAAAGTATCCATAAGCCGATTTTAAGATCCGATCTACAAATGCATAAGGCAATAATTTGCCTAAATTATCGATTCCCGGATGGTAGATCACTTTACCGGAGGCGTCGATAATCGCTAAATAACCTGATTTACCCAAGCGTACCGGTTGGCAAATCTCTTGAATTCTTTGGAGATTTAGTTCGACCCAAAAAACACCAAGCATTTGGGAAGGATTAACCGGATCTGAAATACGCCGCGCCAGCGAAATTACAGGAAATTCAGAACCGTAATTTTTGAAATAAACTCCGCTTACCAACATTGAACCATCGGCCGGAACTTGATTCACCCACGGGAGCTTTTCCATAATTCCAGGTTGAAAATAAAGCCCCAGTCGGTTTTCTCTTTTATTAAAAGCAGCGACCCTACCATCATGCCCCGCTAAATAAATTCCCTCAATTTCATAGCGTCCGGTGAAAATAGGGTTAAATAAAAACCGGTCAACCTGTACCGAATATGAGCGTAACGCCTCCAAATCGTTGGAATTGACCGTCAAGAATTTTTGAGCGAATTGGTTTCCTAAGGCTGATAATGAATATTGTTGATATTGACGCAAATACAATTCAAGATGTAATAAGACCTGATTTACCACCTGCCCGGAACTCTGGGTGATATTTTCTTCCAAAACATTCGTAGCAATCAAGTATGAAACCGATCCCAACAATACGATCGCCGGCAGAATTAACAACGTAAAATAGATGAAAAGCCGCCGCCTAATTGAGTTTTTGGTAAGATACTTAAAAAAACGAGGGTTTTTCAATATTTTGGTCTTCCCAATCATACTCCTAAACGCCTCCGGAAATCAGCGGGGTTCACTCCGACAACCTGTTTAAAAATCCGACTGAAATACGCTTGGTCGGTATAACCTACCGCTTGGGCGACCTCATAGACTTTATAATCGGATTTTCCCAATAAACCCTTTGCCTTTTCGATTCTTACTTTAGTCAAATAATTGATGAAGTTTTCACCGGTGGTTTCCTTGAATAATTGACTGAAGTAGCTTGGATTGAGGTATACGGCTTCGGCTACTTCCTTGAGGCTTATTTCAGCAGCATAATTGGTATCAATGAATTCTTTGGCTTTAACAACTGCCTGGCGCCCTATGGAATTGCGTTGATCATTAATTTTACTAATGAATTTGTTGATCTGTCCTTCAAAATATTTTATTATTTGTTCCGTTCCGGGAGCCAAATCAAATAGGCCGTCAACCCATTTAATATCCGAGGTGAGCTCAACTTCAGGAAATCTTTTTTGAATATTTCTTAAAATGTTGGCCGCTTGTTGCAGATCAAAATGCCAGGTATTAACCTCTCCTTTAGAGATCATGCTCCAGAATAAAACGGCCTTTTCCACCGCTTTGGCGGAATCAAGCAATTGGATGGCTTGGATTAATTCTTCAAATTGACTGAAAACTTCGGGTTCCAAGGCCAACTCGGCATTGGAAAAGAGTCGCTCATCGATTAAGGCCTTTACTTTCCCCAAAGCTTTGGCCAACTCCTCCGGTTTTACCGGCTTTAATAAGAAGTCAACCACTCCCAAACGAATCGCTTGTTGTGCATAGCCAAAGTCGGAATAACCCGAGGCGATAATGACTTTGATCTCCGGTTGACGATCTCTAATCCAGGAGCACAACTCCAACCCATCCATTTTTGGCATTCTGATATCGGTTATTACTAGTACCGGGGCTAAAGTTGTGATTAGTTCCATGGCTTCATATGCATCACCGGCCTTGCCGGCCACTTGAAACTCAGGAGAAATCCTTTCAACCAATTTAGCCAGGCCATTGAGTAAAATCGGCTCATCTTCAACAATAATCAGAGGGTACATGGCTCACCTCTTACTTTTTTACAGTTGGTTCCAATTTTAAATCAACATCAAATTTAATTGCTACCAGAACAATTGTAATTCTCCAACAATTTTAGACAAATTCCTAATGTTGTTTACAAATTAATATTTCTTAACACTTTGCAAAAATCCTTCTTTCCTTTTAATTAAGTTAAATTAGGTTTGATTCTTGGAAAAATAAAAATTTTAAACTTTTGTTCCATGTTTTATATTTATTTCCAAATTTTATTTACATAGAAAAATGGGGCTGTTCCCATGTTTATCCTGAAACAGCCCCTCTATGAGTTTCAATATTGAACGATTACGGCTCAGTTCCCCATACCTTAGTTCCGTTTATATATCCCGTAGTCTTAATGTAGTCTGTGTAAGAAGTGATACTGGGATCGAACGAATAATCGCCTGTCTGAGTGTAATTGGACCAATCATTCTTGTTCCATCTAGTCTTAACCTGAATCGACCCACCCGGGGCAATTGTTCCCGAGCCGGATTTGAAGCTCAATTCCAGGTAATAGTCGGCCCCGTTCTTGGAATCGCTCATTTTGACGAATGTTCCGACACAGTTGGATGCGGAAACCCCGGAAGTATAGTCAATGTTGAATGTTTGTGATTGTTCGCCGTCAATGGTGTAATAATACCTGACCTTGATCGATGCGATATCGATACTAGTGGTTCCGGTGTTATAAATCTTAAATAACGGTTTAATCCGGTTACTGACTGGGGCGGTCTCATCGCAATCATATTGGACTTTGATACTTCCGCCTCCCGGTGTCGACGTCGGTGTCGGCGTCGGCGTTACCGTCGGCGTCGGTGTCGGTGTCGGATTGCTTCCGCCCGGAGGATTGTATCCCGGAGGAGCGCTTTGCGTTATACTACTTGAATACATATTGCCGCTATTAGGGATTTTGGTATTGTTCCAAGCATAGGTGTTTACCGAGCCGGAATTGGCTTTAAGCACATAAGTATTGCTTGCGATGTAGAATGTATTGTCATGAATATAATTATCATGGGCGGTAAACTGGTCCGGAACACCTGCGCTCTGCCTGGGAAC
>JBLNDC010000078.1:0-13269 GCA_050261255.1 Bacteroidota bacterium | reverse complement strand
GAAAATACATTTTATGGAATGGCTAAATTCCATCATTTAGGTGACCACGGTAATCATTATTATTCTTAAGTTTGGTAACTTAATTTGAGAAAAAGGCGGTTAACTTATGTGAGAAATAACAATAGGCTTTCCCGTTTGCCTGCTTCGCCCTGGATGGCTGGCGCATCCCCGGCAGTGGCTTCTTTGAATAGACATGTAACCATTCTTATCGGAAAAACATCTTTTTTGGCAAAAACAAAATTTTAACGCAGCCGGTTGAATGACTGCGCTTAGTTTTTTAGTTTTGATGTATTCTACAACTGATGGGTAGATTATTGAGAATACTCTCAAAAAAAATTAAATTATTGAAAATTGACCTCTGAAATACAGGTGTCATGATATTTTGTTCCCGGATATACTTCAAGAATTGTCATACGTAAATATTCAATTCTTTGAGGTTTTGTAAGTGGAATTGTCTGAAATCCCTTTTGTCTATCTTTTAATTCTGATTCAAGTGTTGTTCCATTATCAAAACTCAATTTAAAGCGTTTAACACGATTATTTACTTGATATATCGCTTCACTTTTTGCATAGCCGTTAATGATCTGTATTGATTTAATAACTTGGCCTGGATAAAATTTAAAATCAAGCCATTCGCCAATTCCATTTTTTTCTCTTCCAGTTGGAACCCAAGCCGTTTTTAAATCTTTATCCATTACATAAATCGCTTTATATACTTTTCCGCTATCAAATAAATCCGAGGAAGAACGAATCACTACCCAACTATTTTTTAAATGCTTGACATTATCTGTATCAACTTGATCTACAATTAACCAATGTCCGTCAGTAAATTTTAAATCATAGTAAAAGTCTTTTCTATCCTCATATTCACTACCCATATTAATTTTTATAAATTTCCTAGTTGGTTCATCGATAAGAAAATCAAAACGAGTATTTTTGTCAATTAAAAAGACTTCACTTCCTTCAGCCATTATACTGCCTAGTTTGTTATTAACAGAATAGAGCCCTACTTTCCCTATTTCAATTATAGCGGCATCTATTGAGAAATATTTTCCAAATTTTGTTGCTACGTCTTTCAATGTACTAAACTGACCGACTAAGGCAGCAAGGCCAACTCCATCTTTTTGCCCAATTACTTGATTAGAGTCTAATTCATATTTTATTTTAAATTTTATTTGATCCGCTTCACGTAGGAAACTTATAATTTCTTTATTATTTTTGCTAGACTTATCTTCAGAATAAACCATTAAGTAAATACTCCCATAAGCAATGACCCCTAGTAATAAGAATATAAAAATTACTCTCTTTGAACTTTTCATAAACTAGCCCCCTTTACGGTTTTTTACCATCACTTTTTTGGTTTTTAGGGTCATGATAAATCCAATATTGCTTTGCTTCATCCTTAATAATATTAGGGTCCCAACTGGTACTCCGTTCTTTACTATTAGGATCTAAAACAGACACTTGGCCATTATTATCAATACCACTTAACACAATATAATGACCGGAAGTGGTAAAATTACCAGGTTTCATAGCTGCTATGGCCATATCTCCATTATTTAGAGCTTGAGAAACTTCGTTAAAGTTACTTGTTTGCTTTACTTCTAAACCATAATTATTACCAATCGATTGAAAATAGCCCCATGAAGTTCCATCTTGTTTCGTTCTATATCCATTATCCATTGCATAATTCGCAGCAACATCAGGTGTTACATTTTGCTCTGTCATTGAGGAGATTACCATTGCTGCAGAAGTAGGGCCGCAACCTGTCCTTGCAATATTTTGTGGTTTACCATTATCTGCTGTTTTCCAATCTGGATCTCCATAGACTGAATACTTATTCGAACCCCACTCTGAATCTTTTTGACTGTAATAAACAGTTTCATTATTGGGAATATCATGATTTAACTCATATATTGTTAGTAATCCCAATGGGTCAACGTAATTGATGGGATCATTCCCACAGTACCGATACCAATTCCATCCATTCTTAATCGGATCAACCATCATCCACCGCATCGTCCTCGGGTCATAATCCCGATACAGGAACGAGTAAACCTCTAATTCCGCCTGATACCTCTGCCCGGTAAATCCAAAATTATTGTTACTATGTCCTTCTCCGGGGAACCCATCCTTAAACTTCCCATCATACGCCTTACCCCAGGCATCATACTGATATCTCTCATCCACATGCCCGTTTCTGTCGGTTAACATCACAACCGATCCTAAGACATCCTGATGATAGAAGGTTACATCTTTTAAAGGATCGTGACCCCAATCTTTATGGTAAGGATCGTCAAACTTCTTGGCAGCCAATAACGAACCGTTGCCATAATAGTATTCGTTAACCCGTTCCAGTTCACCTGCTGAGTTTTGTCTTCCGTTCTGTTTGATTTGATATTGATAATCAGCCAATATATCCAGGCCGAGACCGTTATAAATGTAATATTCCGCCTCGTTCTTAGAACCCTGTAACGGATCAATTTCCTTCTTCACTTTACGGTTTAAAGCATCATAACTATAGCTTACTTCACCTACAAACTGCTGATCGAACATCCAATGTTTAAATCTATTTGTGGCTTTAACTAAGCGGTTTTCATAGTTATATTGATAATCGATAAAACTACCGCCCAGAATTTCTTTAGTTAAATTCCCGTTCGGATCGTATTGATACATCCGGTTCCCAGCTTGCATTAACTGGTTAACCTGGTTGTATTGATAATTAATCTCGCCCCAGCCATTCCGTTTTTGAGTGATATTACCGTTCGGATCGTATGAATATTCTTCTTTCCAGAAACCCTTGTTCAGGTCTAAGAAACCAGGATCTCTCTTGACTTTTCTGTACATCTCCTCAATCCGATTCCGGTTTTGATACTCAAGGCTGAGACCACTCACAAACGGCAAGTTGTTCTGGCCGCATCTGACTTCAACCTCTTTTTGACCCTTATGTTTGCCGTTATTGCCTTTATCTTCATCGAAGTCCTTATTGAAACTGTCGTTCAACTCCTGGATCTGACTACTCAGACTCGCCAGCTCGTCCCTATACAGATTGGGGATATTCAGCCGGAACTTGCAAGGCTCGTTATACTCCGGCAATAAACCGAAATAGTAACGCTCTTTATAATCTTCTACTTTCTTTTTATCGGCAAACGGATAGTAGACTTCCTTAATTCTCCCAACCGGGTCATAAACATATGCTGTTAGATTCCCGTCGCCCTCTACCTGGTATATCCGTTGCCCTTTAGCGTTATAGATGTATCCATAAGAACTGATAACCTGATCCGGGCCGTGCCGCCTATCCATATAATTGATGATGGATTCTACTTCACTGCACGGTGTATAAGTATAAGCCGTACTGGTACCGTTGGCGTTGATCCTTTCTACTACCCGGTTCAAGGTGTCATAGCTGAATTCCACCTTCCCGCCGTCCGGCAAAGTGACTTTCGATAACCGGTTCAGGTCGTCATAAAGATAGCTGATCTTCCGGGCTTTATTCTCCTCCACCCAAGTGGTAATCGCCGTCGGGTTTCCAACTTTATCATAGCCGAACTCGACCTTCTTCACTTCGTTACCGGTCAGTCCCCTGGTCTCCGCTTTCACCAACCGCGAAAGCTCGTCATAATAGAACCTTTCATCAGCGATGTTGTTGACTGCCGAGGTTAAGTTGTCAAGTGCGTCATAACTGAAGCTATTCTTAGTTCCGTCAGGAAATGATACTTCAGTTAGACGGTTCAGTTTATCATAAACATACCGGGTTTGATTACCATTGAAATCGATCTGGGCGGACAGGTTGCCATTCGGATCAAAGCTGTTACTCTTAACCGCGCCCAGAAAGCTGATTTCTTTGGTAACCCGATCCAGGGCGTCATATTCGTAACTATAGACAGCGCCTTTCGGATTAGTCATCTTTACCAGGTTGCCCTTGGGATCGTACTGATAGCTTGTCTTCTCATCCAGGGCATTGGCTTCCTCCGCCAGCCGGTTCAGGGCGTCGTAACCGTAGACGGTGCTGTTACCCAACTGGTCGGTGGCTTTGACCAGGTTGCCGTTTTTATCATATTCAAAGCTTTGGACCGCTCCGATGGCGTCGGTCAGTTTGATCATCCGTCCCAAGGGATCGTATTCATAAGTGGTTTCCTGGTTAAGGGCGTTGATCTTCTTAGCCACCAAGCCGAGGTAGTTATACTCGTACCTGGACTGGTTCCCCTTGGCGTCGATCTCGGCCGTTATCCTATTTAAAGCGTCATAGGTGAAGCTGGTTTTCACGCCGTTCTCATCAGTCCGCGAGAGTAAATTCCCCACCGGATCATAGGTGAATTGTTTCACCCCGTTGAGCGGATCGGTCACTTTCAACAGCCGTTTCAAACCGTCATATTCGTAACCGGTCTTATTTCCCTTTTTATCGGTCTTGGAAGTGACCAAGCCACGGGGATCGTATTGCCAGGTTTCGAAGTTATCCAAAGGATCAACGGCTTTAATCAGTCTGGCCATTTGGTCGTATTCATACCGGCTCTGGTTGCCGTTCTTGTCGATGACCGTGATCAGGTTCCCTTTTAGGTCATAATTGTATTGGATCGTGTTATGATAGGGATCGGTCACCTCAATAAGCCGGTTCATCCGGTCATAATCGAAATTGGTTTTATTCCCCAGTTCATCAGTGGCCGCAATCACTTTCTGGTTGGCGTTATACTCAAAGCTCTTAATCTTTCCGAAGGGGTCTTTCACCCAGATAAGCGAACCAAGGGCGTTGTAGCCATACTCGCTCCGGTTGCCATTAGGGTCGATCTTGGCGGTCAATTGGCCCGCCTGGTTGTATTCGTATTGGGTGACCGCCCCCGTCTCCACCTGGGTTTCGCTGGCTAGATTGCCGCGTTGATCATAGGCGTAGGTATAGTGGCTGATCCCGTTAACAATCTTGGCAACCATCTTCCGGTCGCCCCGGTATTGGTATTCCGTTACTTCTCCAAGGGGGTTAGTCACCTTTTGCAACAAATGCCGTCTGTCATATTCCAGTTTGGTAAGGTTGCCGTTCCGGTCTGTAACCTGGATCAGATCCTTCCGGATGTTGTAGGTGTATTCCTGAGTTTTCCCAAAACTGTCGGTGACTTTGGTTATTTTGTTGTCGCCGTTATACTCATAGGTAGTGGTGTTACCTACCTGGTCGGTATATTTCAACAGGTTCCCAACCGGGTCATTCTCGAAATTCTCTTCATTCCCGGCCGGATCTTTAACCGCTGTCACATAACCATAACCGTCGTAACTATAAACTGTTTTGTTTTGCAGTTGATCAACGGCTTCGATCATCCGGCCCCGGCTATCGTATGTATAACCAACGGTTGAACCGTCCGGGTAATTGACTGATACCAGATTCCCCCGCGCGTCGTAGTTGTAATAGGTTGTATTCCCCAGTTTATCGGTATGGGACTTTACTTTGTTGAACTCGTTGTATGTCCAGCTCTCGATTCCACCCTCCGGATCGATGGCCTGAATCAGGTTGCGGTTCTGATCGTAGCGGTATTGGAAGACTTGCCCCAATTCATTCTTATAGCTGATCAGGTTGTTCTGATCGTCGTAGACCATCTCTTTATAACTGCCGTCCTGGTACTCGATGCGGGTCTCCAGGTAACGGTCGTTATAGTAATGCCGTTCCAGAATTCCGGAGGCATTGGTATATTCGGAATACATGCCGCTCGGGGTATAGGTAAAGGTCTCCCTATTGCCTTCCTCACCCTCGGTATAGTCCACTACTTTTTGGCCGTTCAAATCTATATAATGGAACTTGTAACTGCTCCCGTCGGGTTTGGTATTCTCGATCAGCAGATTGCCGTCATAAAGATATCCGGCGGTGGCGTTGTCGGCGTCGGTCCGGTTGGCCAGCATTCCCCGGGAGTCGTAAGAATAACTATATTCCCGGCCTTTAGGGTCGATGATCTTTACGATCTTCCCGTTTTGCCGGTCAATCTTCAAAATCCGGTTGTAATCATCGACAATCTTGATCAGTTCGTGGTTGTCTGAGTATACGAATAACAGTTTATTGCCGTTTAGATCGACGATCTCCATTAACTGCCCATAGTAACTATATTTATATTGGGTCTTATCTTTCTTGGTCACCCGGTAACCACCGTCCGCCAATAACTCCAGTTTGTCATCCGTCGGCAGAGTAGGTTTAATAGTCGCGCCGGTCGGATAAAAGTTCTTTTGACCGTTCGGGTAGGTAGCGGTTGAATTATAATCCGGCGAAGTGTTAATCAGATATAAATGCGGCGTTCCGTCTTCGTCGATGAATGTTAGAGTGTTGTTGCCGGTGTATTGCAGGTGAGCCGGATCGCCGGCGTTAACGGTATATACGTTTCTGGCGCAGTTGTTCGCCGCCAGTTCTGCTTCTAAAGCCGATTGATCAGCCATTGCTTTGATTTTTTGGTATTCAAAATTAATGGCCTCAACATTTGCGTAACTGGCTAGCAGATTCTGCCTGGTGTTATTAACAGTTGCCGCCCAATTGTCCGCTGATCGTTTCAAAGCTTGCGCCTGCTCTAACAGTTGCTGCGCATGCGCGGTCAACGGGGAACCACAGGAACTAGCGATGTTATAGGCATTTTGGGCTGTATCCACCGTCTGAGCGGCTACTTGTTGGGCGGCGATGGCTTTATTATGAGTACTGTTTATTTTGACTAACGCATTATTATATGCTTGAAGCGCGTTTTGATACAACGTCCGGGTTTCATTGGCGAGTCTTTGCAGTTCCATCAATTCAGTTGTAGCGCCCGGTTTAACCCCCATGATGATCCGGGTGTCGTAATTGAAGTTCCAGCAAGGGCCGAAGGAATGGCTTCCCAAACGGCTGCTTAAGTAATTTCTTTGAACATTAATGGTCAGAGTTCCGTATGAATAACTAAGATCAGTCTCCCCGGTGGTAAATTCCCCGGTGGCAATTTTTACCGGGTCATCTCCTGTTTTAGACGTATTATCTTGCTTATCCTCGGTATTTGTCTCGTCCTTTGAACCTTCCTCTTTTTTGCCGGTATCATCAGCTACTCCTCCGGCGTCTCCGGTTTTATTTTTCGCCGTTTCTTTATCCCGCTCGGATTGTTCGGCTATTTCATCAGCATTTTCTACGTTCTCTTGATTCTCCCGATCTTGAGCCTCGTTATTGGCTTCCTGGGAATCTTCAACAGCTTCTTCGCTATCGTCAACGGGGCCCTCGGCCGGATCGGGTGGTGGTGATGACGTTGAACCACAACTTGTTGAAGATCCGCATGAGGTAACAGGACACGAAGTTGGATTGCATCCGGAAGTTGGAGAACATCCGGAGGTAACACTACATGATGTTTCACCACTACTAGCGGAACAGGTAGAGTCACATTCACCCGCCAGGATAAGTCCGGTTATTTTTTTACCATTGATAGTTATGATATCCAAAATATTATTAATTACTTTTTTTCCAGCCAGATAATCTAAATTCTGCCGAAGATGCTTATTAAAAATCGGTGAATTGGTTTCCGGGCATTTGTTTTTAAACTGAATTGATTTTATATAAAAATCAGTTATCTTTGAGGCCGTTACCTGATTATTAAAGACAATAATACTTAGTATGAAAAAAATAATGAGTAAAGCGTTCGTGATTTTTACCGATAGTTTCATTTCATACTCCCTCTTTCGATCCTAATCTGAAAAACTGGATTTTGATACTCCATCACCAAAAGCAAAAAATACCTTGCTTTAAACATCAAAGCAGGTATTTGTAGTAGAAACCATATGCAGTTACCAACCAACTTCGTATTTAAAACAAACATAATTAAATCGAATATATAATATATTTCTATTTATATCATAAAACTCGGAAAATTTCCAGAGGAAATAATCGAATTTCCTATGTCATTTGTACCAATTATTTACCGGCAAGTTTATAAATCTCCAATATCAACTGGTTAATCTGTTTCTTTTTCCCTTTCGGAACAATTCCGTCAAGTCCGAATTCATAGTTGCTAAAATTAAGAATCCCGCCAAATACATACAGTTCTCCCATACCTATCCCTTTTTTTATTAATATTGGGTATCTATTTCCTTTCGTTACACCCCGTTTGATTGGCTCCCAATTTAAGATTGGCAAACAAGTTCCCTTTATTGTGCCCACAGAAAGCGAGTTGGTAAAAACCAAGCGGTTTTCCGGCGTTAATATCTTTCCATTTCCCCGCTTTTGATATACCAAACTGAGTCCGTACCGTTTTAGAAAACTATTGGAGGTTGAGTCTTTGCCGCCGCAATCGAACAGAAAAACCTTTCCGCCTTTTTGTAAAAATGAATTCAACTTTGTCAGATCTCCTTGCTCAAATTTTCTTTTGGGCAAAACCATAAAAATAGCTTTACTCTCGTTAACTGCTTTGTCTATTTCAAAATAATATCTGCAGCAAAGTCCCTCTCGCTGCCCCCAAGTGTAAAAAGTATTGTAATTATTTCTCGTTTCATAGTCCATAATTGCATAAGGCAAATAAATCGATGAATATTTATCTAAAAAACCCACCTTTACTATTGGCCTTTGTTCCCGGGGCAATGGGTAAGCAATTAGGTTATAGAAATTAATTGCCAAAATGGAAATACCAATAAAAACTATCCCTGTTATAACAGGCCAAATCATATTGCGTTGCGTCGTCTGTATCTGTTTATAATATTGCCGGAATTTTATAAAAAAGATACCTGCCAATATCAATATCATAAACTTCAGTAAAAGTAGCGGACGGTGGTTTAACCAGTTTACAGTCGCTAAAGCCAATTCAGTTTTACCGGGTAAATAAATATGAAAATTTGAAAAAACCGTGCTGTCCGTAAATATTGCTACTCTGCCCCGGCCATAATTACCGGCCGCCATTAAGATGCTGGTCCCAAAATTGGTATTCAAATCCGGCCGGGTATCCGGGAAGAAATTTCGAGTACTATAATCCATCGGATATGTCTTTGTTGTTTCACCAGGAATTACAATCCTCATAAAAGGATTATTCACTTCAAGTGTGCAGGGAGTAGCAAATAAAAAGACCGGTACGTTTTGCATAATTGGATGTTTGATTAAGGTTATATTGTTAATATAATTAAAGCTTCCGGTTATATTATGGTAAGCCGCATCATAGCGGAATTTTACTCCGAAATGTTTAATTAGGGGATTCAAATAAGTTGAAGAGCCAAATACATTGGTGTGATCGCCAATAATCCATAGGCCTCCGCCATTTCTAACATAAGCTACAATCTTTCGGATTACACTTTCCGGGTAAGGTTTAGTGGGTATTTTTAAAATCAGCACATCATATTCAGATAAATCAACATAACTGAGTGGTTTTTGATTGACGGTAACTTGGTAAACAGAATTTAGATATTTTCGAAAAGTATAATAGTTATAGGTTGAAGCCTGGTTATACCATCCCTCATCGATTGGTTTAATTGATTTCGACCAATCGCTATAATATTCTTCGAATAAAATCCGACCCGGTTTTGCTTTACCGGATGGAAGCCAAAAAAGTAATAATATTATTAAAAAAACAGCTATTCCAAAGCTAAGTGCAGCAAAAAAGGAACCGGCAAAAGAATTTTTATTGAAAACTGTCTTATAATCAAACAGTTCAACTCGTTCACTCCCAAACATTATCCCCAATAACAAAATCCAAGGTAATAAACTAAGGAAACTATAGATCGGGTGCCAAAAAAATATTAAGTAATTCCAAGCGCCGTTATATTCATTTACTTCTTGGAGGCAAAAAAAACTAGTTAAAGCAATACATCGGAAAAATAGGTAGGCGAATAGCGAAAAGCCACCAATCAACAGAAATTTGCGAGTCCGCTTATTATTACCCAATAAAATCAAGAGCGAAAATAAACCAAATATAATCATTAAAAGATAAACCAATCCAAAATTGCCGGCATTCGGTGTAAAAGTATATACATAGCTTGCAACCCCCTTTAAATATAAATTACCTTTATCCCAGCCGGTTGGAATATTAAATAAAGCATAAAGCAACTTGAAAACCGGCGCTAAAATGGTTATTTCGCGCCAATTTGTAAAAATTTCGATATATACCCACAACCCAATGAACTCAAATACCAGAGTCAATATAAGGGTGGATATTGTTATAATAATTCTTTGGCCAATATTTTTCTTCCCCGAACTCGGATCGGTGGAACAAAAAACATAAAAAAATAACAATGTAAAAATAGTAAAGACAATCCCAAGCCAAATATTTGTATCTTGAAATAATGGATAAATCGATAAGATTGAAAACATTAAGGATACTATTCCTAAAAAGTAATAAATAACCATTATTCCAACCCCTTTGTTTGAAGATCGAGAAGCGTTTGTTTGAGAAATTCCATATTGTTCTTATAAAGTAATTCTTGCCCTTCGAGATTTCGGTTCTCAAAGAAATAGGAATCGCCTATAAAAAGCGCTTTCCCTTTTCCTTCGGTTAATTTCACAATTAACGGATACTTACCCCAAGCAGTACAAATGGTTTTATAATTTTGATGCTTAATTAACAAAGGCCAAGCGGATATAAAGCGAACTTTAAGGTTCGTATCATCCCCGGATAGGTAGGAAAGCGGGATGTTTTGAATTTGAATTCCTAATATTGAAAGTAAATTAGCCAGTTGATCCCGGTTTTCATATCCGCCGGCAACAATTAATATTCCGCCCTCTTGAACATACTTTTTGATTTGGAGGGCTTTCTCCCGGGAAATCCTATTATTCGGCTCCATAATAAATAAGTAATCAAGCCGATGTAGCTGTGCTTGATCGTATTGATATATCATATACGGGATAATATTGGTCCGGTATAACATATTTTTGAGACCGCCAATACCTCTATGCCCCCAATCAAAACTATAAAATCCGGGGTACATTGTATTATCGATACCGGCATTTAATTGGAGCGATTTTGAGGGAAGATCAAAATATTTTTTAGGGGAACTCAATAACGCTCCAAACCAAATTAAAATAAGGAAAAGGGCTATAACTGATATTTCAAATGGCAAAATTTTTAGAGGTTCTCTTTTGAAAACCAGCAAAAAGATTGCGGCAATTAAAAATAAAAGTGGGGCTGCAAGCAGTAAAACAACAGTCCGCTTTAGCTGTAGGTGCGAAAGAAGAAGCTGAATCAATGGATAAGAAGTTGAAATCGGTGAATTTTGAAAAAGATTGGTATCGCCAAATACCAAAAGTTTTCCCCGGCCATAATTTCTCTCAGCCGCCAATACAAGATCTCCCAGTTGTTCATTTGGCGTAAATTTCCGATCACCTAAATAATAGGGATTTTTAAGGTTCCCTTGATCGGACCAACCATATTGTCCGATAATGAGTGGTGAAGCTGGATATTTCAATGACAGTGAAGCGCCTTGTAGGATTTTGGTATTGAAGTTATCTTTTTTTAACATCAAATCCCAGGTAAGGTAGGGACTCCGCAAAGACCAGCGCCAATCCGGCCGAAAATATACTGCCAGATCGAATTTGAAGGAAATACCCATTTCTTTGGTCATATCAAAATAACCGTTTTTTACTCCGAACATAAAGGTGTGATCCCCGGGGACAACCAGACATCCTCCCTGTGTCATAAAGGATTTTAGGCGTTCCTTTTCCGAGAAGCTGAGATCCCCATTAGGGTTAAACAAAATTAAAATATCATGATTTTCCGGTTTAATTCCACTCCAGTCGGAACCGAATTGAATATTGTATCCCCAGTCTCTAAAATAATCAAACATTTCACCGAACATACCGTTACTCATTCCAAAGACTTTTTCACTTGGAACCGTCGAAAAATCCATTTTCGTATCATATACATAGATCACCGGTTTTTTATAATCCGAACTATAAATGTCAAGGTTCCACCAATAGAAAAATAGAATTAGGGTAAATAACAAAATAACTGAGAGTTTTGGAAGAAACCATCGAGTGTAATTAATTCTTGTCGTATCTTTCCGGTAATCGTTTTTGCCGTTTCCAGCAACAAAGTAATATGTTAAACCGGTTGCGCCCAATAGCATTAAAAGTATTACTCCCTGTCCGTTCATTGGTAAAAACAAACCGATAAAGTAGTAAAAAAACTGGTCCCGCCCGGTTCCAACCGGTGGTTGAATGGCATAATAACTCCGGGAAATCAGAAAATATAAAATCTGAGATACTAAAAATACAATTAGCGGAACGATGAACCAAACAAAGCGGGTCCAAAGGAATTTGCCTGTTTTCTTAAATTTAGCGGCTTCAAAAATTGTATACCCTGTCGCGATTATTAAACAGCCCAGTCCGTAAGCGTACGGGGAATAATTTAGCGGCAAACCGGTTACAGCCTTTAGAAACATATTCAAGCCATCCGCCACCGCCTTTTCCAACAAGAAGAATTGCGGCACAAACGAATGAAATAAAATATATAAATAAAAAACCAGTCCGGTTTGGAACTCAATTTTCCTTTCCACTTGGTTCAAGCTTAAAGGAATTAATAAGGCCAGCCCCAAGCTGATTGCTGGTAATGAGGCAATTAACGATAAAGTAAAAAGAAGGCCCGGCCAGAGATAACAAATTATTCGTCTCGGCGTAGTAATGCCTATTTCCGGCCGTTTATACGTTGAAAACAAATATGCTAATAAAAAGAACGCCCCCCAAATTTTGTTTAGCGGTGAAAAATAGAATCCCACCTGTTCCCCTAATGAAGCCAATGCCAGGAAATAAAGGAAATGGGCAAGGTACCCGGGTAAAAATCGTTGCCTGTCCTTCATCATTTCACCATCCCAAATTAATAGGCAAATTTCGCCTTATTTTCCATAACCATCTTCCATTTCGTTTTTTGTTGACATTTTCCTGCAAAAATCTTCAAACTGCGTAATAAATTGTAATCAATACCGCTCATGGGTACCCTAACCCGATTTTCAAACCGGGGTCCAAAAAAACCGATTTTGCCCCTGAAAGCGGGTGGCTAAGATGAATAATTATAGGGTTTATCGCTAAAGGGCGGGTCTAAATCGACCCCAAAGGATGGCGCTTCCCCGGGGCGAGAGATCTGGTTTTAATTTTCTATCATTCGCTGTGTACAAAGCAGAAGTAAATAAAATTTAAGGCCGGAATGTTTCCTTTCCGGCCTGGACTAGATAAAATACTCAATTCTTTTGATTACTGTTGATTTTAATATTCATTTGGGTTTGGGAATCGTTTTCATTGATAAGCTCCACTTCACTGATGGCTGCCTCAATTAGTCTCTGCAATTTCTCCGAATTATAACTGATGGAACCGGCATTGGAATC
>JBLNDC010000077.1:0-11957 GCA_050261255.1 Bacteroidota bacterium | reverse complement strand
CCCTGATGGGATCGCTCATTTTATTCCGGAGATCTCCACATCCCCGGTGGGATATTTCATTGTACTGCAGTATTTATATTTTTCGCTGAAGATATATAATTTTGGGGCGACGAATCATTGCTTATCTTTGGAGGTATTTGTTAATTTATTATTTTCATGGTAAAATTGTTTCAAGGAATTTTGACAATGAAATACTGTGGTTATAAATAGTGTGTTCCTTCCTGGGACACTAAGCAATGCTCCGGAGGTTAATATGGTAAAACCAAATTTGTACGAGAAGACCGCATATCTATATGATTATGATAATCGCGATATTGTTAAAGACGATATCCCCTTTTATTTGGAGTATGCTGCCAAATATCCCGGAGAAGTTTTAGAATTAGCTTGTGGTACAGGACGTGTATCTATTTCACTTGCTAGGAATGGCTATCATGTTTTTGGGATTGATCTATCTGATAGTACGCTTGAGCAATTGGAGCTTAAACTATCTGAAGAATCCGCGAATGTAAAGGAAAGAGTGAAAATAGGCAAGTATGATATGTCCGATTTTGAATTGGGTAGGGAGTTCCCCTTGATAATAGTACATTTTAGAAGTTTTCAATCGCTTGTAACTGAAGAAAGTCAAAGAAGATGCTTGCAATGCGTGTATAAACATTTGAAAAATGATGGAGTGTTTATTATTAATGTTTTTCAGCCCTATAAAAAACTGGATGAATCCTGGGTTTATCCGGAAGCCATCCAATGGGAAACCATGGATGAAAAAACGGGTAATAAGATTATAAAGAAACATAGGGGTAACAAAATTGATCTCGAGAAACAGATAATATATCCGGAAATGATTTATCAATTAATAACACCTAACGGCGAAATCAAAGAGGCCAGAGATTCTTTGGCATTAAAATATTATTATTATAATCAACTGAAGGAGTTATTGGAATCAGAAGGATTTAAGATATTAAAAGAGTTTGGATACTATGATAAAAGTGAAATTCAGCACGGGAAAGAAATGATCTTCGTTTGTAATAAATGGGGGAAATAAATCATGAGCAAAAAAATTTATACCTTAGGTTGTTGTGGGCTCGATTGCGGTTTATGCCCAAGATTTTATACCGAAGGTTCTTCAAGATGCCCCGGTTGTTGCGGGGTTGACTTTGAAAATAAACACCCTTCTTGTTCTTTTATTACCTGTTGTGTCAAGAAAAAGAACTTAGAAGTTTGCGCCGAATGCGACGATTTCCCTTGCCCTAAATTTGACAAAGAAACGGGGGAAGTTGATTCATTTGTAACCCATCGAAGAGTTCTGTCAAACCAAAATTCGATCAAGGAGTCCGGAATTGCTGTTTTTATTGAGCAGCAAAAAAGACGGATGAGTCATCTCCAAACCATGCTTGAATCTTATGATGACGGGAGGTGTAAAAGCTTTTACTGTCTGGCGGCCACATTACTGTCGCTTAAAAGCTTAAATGAATCATTATTAGAGGCGGATCGGAAAATCAAAGAGAATCTCAATGGTGAAGCAGATTTAAAAGGTAAAGCAAAAGTATTAAAAGAAATTCTAAGCAAGTATGCTGCTACCGAAAATGAAGAGTTGAGATTAAGGCAAGTAAAGAAATAATATTTAGAACTGGTGAGGGATGAAATTGGAAAACTCAATCCAGGTGGAAGTTAATGCATCACCGGAAGACGCTGGTTTTATTTGGAATAAAATCAGGGAATTCAATAAATATACCGGGCCAATGTTAAAGTATCCGCCATATGAACCATACAATATCATACTCAAAGATCAATCAAATAACATTATCGCCGGGATCACAACTAGAATCTACTTAAAATCGATGTTGGTAGAAGTTTTTTGGATTGATGAACGATACCGGAGAAAAGGTATCGGGAGCGAATTACTGAACAAAGTAGAAAACTATGCCAAAGATCAAGGATGTACCTTTATCCACCTAGATACTTTCAGCTTCCAGGCGATTGATTTCTACAAAAAGCACGGCTATTCAGTATTTGCAGTCCTCGAAGATTATCCGGATAATGTCAAAAGGTATTATTTGAAGAAATATCTTTAAATGCCGATTGGTAAGTAAACCGCTACTTCCGTCCGGCCCGGCCTGGAATGGATAATTAAACCTAATCTGATATAAACTCCCCGGCCCTACCCGTAGAAAAAGACGGTGTTTTACCGTCTTTATTCCGGATTGTAACATATTATTTCATGGCAGGCACGGCAACCGCATCATTTGAAAATGATGATCATAGGTGGCAATGGCTGGGATACCGTATTTTATTACCAGCGCCGCGCTGGCGGCGTCAGCGAAAGAAAGTTGATGGTCAATATATTTTTGCAGGATTCTACGGGATTCTTCCATAACCGGCCAATTAATCCAATATATTTTAGTAAACCCTTCCTCAATTTGTAGTTGGAGCAATTCCATGAATTTTAGAGCGGCCGCGGCACCCACTTCACGCATCAGCAGGGTGTAAGTCTCCGAGATAACCAATTCCGAGGTGGAAAGTAATGAACCTTCAGACATCAGTTCTTCCATCAGTTTAACGCTGTTCTGATGGTGATTATCTTGGCGGACAAGGTAAGCGAACCAAAAACCAGTGTCAATAAAAACTTCGTAAGACATTATTCTTTATTTCCAATGTCATACAAAATTTCATCATGCTTTTCTCCCGCCAACGAACAGCCTTCGTCTCCTGAAAAAATCCCTTTCATTTTATACACCGGATTATCCTCCGGAAGTGTGGCGCGTCTTTTTTCCCGCTCCAGAAATTGGGTCAACGCCTCGCGCATAATCTCGGATTCCGAAATTTTCTTCTCCCTGGCCCAGACTTTCAGTTGGCGGTTAAGGTTTTGGGACAGATAAAGCTGGCGTCTTACCATGCCGTCGAAACTCATTGGAATCACCTCTATCAGAATTATACAGTAGAGGTGTATAAAAGTCAATTATATACACCATCTCTTCCCGGGATAAGCGAAGCCTTTTTCGACTCATTAATTCGTAAAATGGATAAAAATCACCTTAAAAAACAGGGTTTTATAATCCTTAAGGATAGTCTTTAGCGCTCAATATTTCAAAAACCAGGAATACTTGGGCTTTTATGACAAAGGCGCAGCTAAATAATTAAAAATTTTGGGGAACGACCGATAATATTTTAAAAGAAAGTTCCGCGTTTCGCGTTCAACTTTCCGCGATTTTAACGACTTTATCTGAAAGCAATCTCGATTCCCAAAAAGCCTTGAGCCCGGCGGAACAATCGGAAACCCATTTTCAAATGCTGGTTGATACGGTCATTGATTGGTTGTCCCTAAAACCGGGGATTTATAGTTGGGGTTTGCAAGATGGAATTGGAATCATTTATACTGTCCCGGGAAATTTTCTACAAAATATTGAAAATCAAAGGCAAGCCGCAGACAACTTGCTAAAGGAGTTAACCAGAGATTATCCGGGAATCGGGATGACCATCGGCTTGGCTGAGTATCATCCTGAAATGGAGGGATTTTCGGAACGCTCCAAACAAGCTCGCCTGGCGGCTTTGATAGGCATGAGAATCCATCCTGATTACAGCGTACACCATTATTGGGACATCGGGGCTTTTCCCTTACTGGCTAAGCTAATTAATGATGGAGAAGCCGAACGCTTTCTCAACCGTACTATTGGTAAAGTGATCGAATATGACAACGCTAACGGTACGGAGCTTTTCCCCACTTTGGAGAAGATAATAACCGTTCAAAATCTGCGGGTAATAGCGGATCAAATGTTTTTACATTATAAAACGGTCCTTTTTCGTAAACAATCGATTGAAAAAATCCTCGGGACATCCCTGGATTCTTTCGAAGGGCGGACTCTGATCGGAACGGCTATGACGTTGCATTACTTTCGGGCAATAAGGGATCTTATAGATTAAAATAAATAAAAAACCGAAGTTTGTAAAACATTCAGTTTTTCATGATAGGCTGCTGTAACATGCTACTTTATCTGTCTTCATTTGAATAGCGTAGCAGGAAGGTCCTGGTCCGTTCATTGGCAGGATTGACGAAGATCGATTCCGGAACGCCGGACTCGATAACCCGGCCATTGTCCATAAAAATGACCCGGTCGGCCACATCGCGGGCAAAAGCCATTTCATGAGTGACTACCATCATTGTCATATGTTCGGCGGCCAGGGCGCGGATGACTTTCAAAACCTCTCCGGTTAGTTCAGGGTCTAGGGCGGAGGTGGGTTCATCAAAAAAGAGCACATCCGGATTCATGGCTAGGGCCCTGGCAATAGCCACCCGTTGGCTCTGCCCGCCGGAAAGTTGATAGGGATAACTTTCGGCTTTATCGGTCAAACCAACTTTCTCCAATAATTCCAAGGCATTAGCCTTGGCGGTGTCCAAAGGTATTCCACCGACATGGACTGGAGCTGCGGTAACATTTTCGATCACTGAAAAATGGGGAAATAGGTTAAAGTTTTGGAAAACCATACCCAGTTTCAACCGGATCTTCCGTAGTGTTTCCTCCGGAGCATAACAAGGTTTTCCGTTAACCGTATCCACCATGGTATCCTCTTCAACCTGAATTTTCCCACGTTCGACTCTTTCTAAAAGAGTCAAGCAGCGTAGCAAAGTGCTTTTCCCGGAACCGGAAGGCCCGATGAGCGCAATAACCTCGCCTTTGTTGATTTCCAGCGAGACGTCATCCAAGATAACTTCCCCGTCAAAACTTTTCCGGAGGTTTTCAACTTTTAAAATCTGCATGACCGACACTCCATTTTATCTACATACACCAAAGTAGAATTATTTATAATAGCTCAATTTTTTCTCGGTGATATGGAATACCTTTGTGACCACCCAGTTCATCACCAGATAGAAAAGGCCGGCGATAAAGATGGGGGTGGTGGAGAAGATCCGCGACGACTCGTTCTTGGCGACCCTGAACAATTCGGAGATGCCGAGGACTTGGACCAGTGCGGTATCCTTTACCAAGGTGATCACCTCGTTACTGATGGGAGGGAGGATGCGCTTGATCACTTGAGGCAAAATGATCCGGGTAAAAGTTTGGGATCTAGTGAATCCTAAAACAGCTGCGGCTTCATATTGGCCCTGAGGAATGGACTCGATGCCTCCCCGGTAAATCTCGGCGAAATAGGCCGCGTAATTTAGGGAAAATGCGATAATCGCCGCTACGAAACGGTCCAAATTCAACCGGAACCCTTCCGGCAGCATAAACGATGGGGCGAAATAAACGAAGATGATCTGTAATAATAAGGGAGTTCCCCGCATCACCAGAATATAAAATTTAACCGGCCCGCGGATCCAGGGTTTTTTGGACATCCGTCCCAAAGCCACCGCCAGTCCCAAGGGGAGTGAGATGATGAGTGTGTAACAAAAAATCCGGATTGATGTCAAGGCCCCTCCCAAAAGGAGGTTTATCAGTCTGACCAGGTTTGTCCATTCCATCTTCGGTACTCCTTATTCTCAAAAGGACAGGCCGGCGTTTAGACGCCGGCCTGGTTCGTTGTGAAAACACTCCGGCTTATTCGGCGGAAACGGTGGTAATGTCTTTTCCAAACCAATTGGTGGAGATCTCGGCCAATTTACCGTCTTCGGCCATTTCTTTCAAAGTATCCTGGATTTTTTCCATTAATTCTTGATCTTTCTTACGGAAACCGATGCCATAGTCTTCCTTGGCCAGTTCTTCATCAAGGACTCGGTACTGTTTATTTTTATTTTGAATATAGAAACGGGCAACGATCTCATCCATTAATACCACGTCAATGCCGCCTTTTTCCAGATCCATCAATGCCATCATATTGTCGTCAAATTCGACTACTTCTTGAAGGCCGGCTTTAAAATCAGCGGCGCTATTTAAAGCGTCGGCCGCGCTGGAACCGGCTTGGAGCCCCAGTTTCTTACCTTTAAGATCCGTTTGGGTCTTGAAGGGGGACCCGGCATTAACGATTAAAACTTGGCGGTTATTCATGTAGGCTGCAGTGAAGAGCAGGTTGTTCTTGCGTTCTTCGGTAATAGTAAACCCGTTCCAAATACAATCGATTTTGCCCGAATTCAACTCTTGCTCTTTGGCATCCCAGTTGATAGGTTGTAGTTTCAATTCGATTTCCAAACGTTCACAGACCTCTTTAGCGATATCGACATCAAATCCGACAATGTTTCCGTTTTCATCCCTAAAACCCATCGGTGGAAAACTGTCATCCAATCCCAGCACGAATTCACCTTTTTCTTGCACCTTTTCCCAAGAATTGTCCTTGTTCGATTCGCCGCATCCGATAATTAAAAATGCGGCCATACTAAGTAATAAAAAGGCGAGGATGTATTTTTTCACGATAATTCCCCTTTCATTTTGATTACATTTTGGCGGTTTCATAACTCCTATCCCGGATTCACGTAACAATCCTCTTAAAAGCTTGATAATACTTAAAATAATATTGTTCATGAATATAATTTGGTATTATGAAATTCGCTTACATTGTCAATTTTACTTTAAATTATCAGTTTAGTAAAGCGGCTTTTTGTTACAGGGAGTCTTTCTCCCGGATTTCTACCCGCCGGATTTTGCCGCTGACAGTCTTCGGCAGTTCCTTGACAAATTCGATAATGCGCGGATATTTATAAGGCGCAGTGGTGTGTTTTACATGGTCTTGCAATTCCTTGACCAGTTTTTGGCCAGGTTCCCAGCCTTTGGCCAAGACGATGGTGGCCTTGACCACTTGGCCGCGGATCGGGTCCGGCGCCGCGGTAACGGCGCATTCCAATACGGATGGGTGCTCGATTAAAGCGCTTTCCACCTCAAAGGGTCCGATCCGGTAGCCGGAACATTTGATTACATCATCGGAACGGCCCACAAACCAATAATAGCCGTCCTCGTCTCTCCAAGCCACATCGCCGGTGTTATAAACCCCATCATGCCAGACTTTACTGGTCGCGGCCTCATCTCGGTAATAGCCCCTAAACAGCCCGGGCGGCAGGTAATGGTCTAGATTTTTAATGACAATATTCCCTTCCACTCCCGCCGGACAAGAACGGCCTGTTTCATCAAGGATATCGATATCATATAAAGGAGAGGGTTTGCCCATTGATCCCGGTTTAGGTTTTATCCATTCAAAGTTGGCGCAGAGTACGGTAGTTTCGGTTTGGCCGAACCCTTCGATAATATCCAGTCCGGTGGCGGCCTTGAATTGGTTGAAGACCTCCGGGTTCAATGGTTCTCCGGCGGTACAGGCCCGCTTGATGCTGGATAAATCATATTTCGAAAGGTCTTCTTTGATCAAGAAACGGTAAATGGTCGGAGGAGCACAAAAAGAGGTGATCCGGTATTTTTCAATCCTTTTTAAAAGAAGCTCCGGAACGAACTTGTCCATATCATAGACAAAAAGGGAGACGCCACAGATCCATTGGCCAAAAATCTTACCCCAAGCTGTTTTGGCCCAACCGGATTCGGCGATGGTAAGGTGGAGCCCTTCCTCGGAAAGCTTATGCCAATAATGGGCGGTGACAATGTGGCCCAAGGGATACTTGAAATCGTGAAGCACAATCTTGGGCATACCCGTAGTCCCCGAGGTAAAATACATCAGCATCGGTTCATCGCCGCCGGGGTTGGCGTCACCGGTTGGCCGCGACCATTTCGTATCAGCCCGGCTTAGTTCAGCGTTGAAATCAATCCAGCCTTCCCGGGGGCCATCAACCAAAGCTTTATAAAGAACAGTGGGGGATTCGGCCAAGGCCGCCTCGACATTAGCCACCACGTCAGGGTCGGCGACGGAGACGATCATCTTAACTGAAGCGGCGTTATTGCGATAGGCAATATCCTTCTTGGTCAACTGGACAGTGGCTGGAATGGAGATGGCCCCGATCTTTTGCAGGGCCAGGGTACAGATCCAATAATGCCAACGGCGTTTCAATAAGAGCATTACTACATCGCCTTTGGCGATTCCGTATGATTTAAAAAGGTTTGCCGCCTGATCGCTGAGGCGTTTGATCTCCCGGAAAGTAAATATTTTTTCCTGCCCATGGTCATTACACCATACCAGGGCTACTTTTTCCGGCTTTTCCAAAGCCCAGGCGTCAACCACATCATAGGCGAAATTGAATTTTTCAGGGACATTCACCTGGTAATTGGCTTTAAAGTCTTCGTAAGAGTCAAATTGTTCACGGGGAAGAAACTTTTCTAACATCTATAGATGCTCCTTTATAGTCTAAAGTATAATTAAGGGGATGAGCTGATTTATTAATTAATCATGTAAAATAACAGTCAAAAACTTTGCCGGTTGGCCGTTGGCGGCAACTTGGCCGTGGGGGATGGTAGGATCAAAGTATAATGAATCCCCAGGGTTAAGTTGAATTTCCTGACCGCCGAGGATGACCTTGATCTGACCCTCGAGGCAATAGTTGAACTCTTGGCCGGGATGGGTCACCAGGCTCATTTTTTTATTTTCTTCGGGTTCGATCAAAACCAGCAAGGGTTCAATTTTTTTATTGACAAAATTATAAGCCAGGCTTTCAAATTTGTAGCCTTTATAGCGTTCAATCTCAATGCCTTCGCCCTTTTTCACCAAACAATAATTGTGAAGCTTGGGAGAGCTTCCGGTTAAGAGATCGGTTAGATCCACTTGAAAAATATGCGCCATTTCATAGAGAATGCTAATCGGAATATCCGATTCAGCGGTTTCGTATTGATTGTAGACGGAAAGCGGGACTCGAAGCCTATCGGCAACAGCCTGAGGCGTCAAACCGCTATTTTCTCTCACTTCCCTAATGCGTTCGGCAATCTGCTGAATTCTTTCGGTCATGACGGTTCCTCCAATTTTAAGACATTATCTCTATTTTATCATAGCTCTGGCCATAGGCAATAAAGAGTTGGTTAACTATTCTCAGGTTAGCCGCTTTTTTCTGTTCCTGTGGTTTGTTTTTTCCGGGATTAATCCGGTGAAACGAAGTTTTTAATTTCGGGGGTTAGTGAATAGATTTCCAGCCTTTAGTTAAAAATGCTAATTGATAAAATTTTTCTAGTCTGAGGTTACTTTGCCTGAAAAATTCATTTCAAAAAGCATAAAGGCTAATTTTGAGCGAATAGCAGATATCCTGGGAAGATCGTCGGATTTAAACCTGGAACTGCACGGGTTGGACCAATCCATCGGGCTTGCCTATCTGAAAACTCTCATTGATTACGAGGACCTTCAGTCCAATTTACTGCAACCTTTAATTTCCCTCCGGGCCGGAGACGGTCTTTCCTTGAAGAAGGTCGTCGCCTCGACGCCGAAGACTGCTCCGGAACGCTGCACTACTCTTGAAATAGCGGTCTCCCGCTTGCTGGAAGGAAAGACCCTCTTATTTCTGGAGGGGGAAACTGCCGCCCTTAGTTATACTACCGAGGGGTGGGTCAAACATGAACCGAAAGAACCATTATCCGAACGCGTGATCCGGGGGCCCCGCGAGGGTTTTACCGAGACCCTTGATGACAACATCGGAATGGTCCGGAGATGGATCAAAGACTTTCATTTCCGGGTGGACACTCTAGAGATCGGCCGCCGTACCCGGACTAAAGTGGCTGTTTTGTATCTTTCCGATATTGCCAAACCCCGTCTAATCAAAGAAGTGCATCGCCGTTTGTCCGCTATCGATATTGACGGCGTCATTGAAAGCGGATATATCGAACAATTATCAAAGACCACCGCGCTATCATCTTTCCTTTAACCCAATCAACGGAGCGGACCGATAAGGTGGCGGCGGCACTCTTGGAAGGAAGGGCCGCTATTTTAGTGGATAAAAGCCCCTTCGCGATTATCGTTCCGGTTACCGTGAACGAACTCTATCAAAGCCCCGAGGATTACTATTTTGATTTTTGGTTGGGGAGTTTCATGCGGCTCATGCGGTTATTGGCAAACAATCTCGCCATAGCCTTACCTGGTCTTTATGTGGCGCTGGTGGCGGTTAACCCGGAACTTTTACCGACCTACTTGGCATTAACCGTCGCCGGTTCCCGGGTGGATATACCATTACCGTTAATCGCGGAGGTATTAATACTCGAGATAATGGTGGAGATTTTCCGGGAGGCCGGGTTGCGTTTGCCGGGAACTATCGGTGAGACTTTAGGAGTGGTATCCGGGGTGGTTTTGGGATTAATGAGTGTTCAATCGGGAATTGTCTCTCCGGCAACCCTGGTGGTGGTGACAATTACGGCGGTAGCTTCTTTTACAGGCCCCAGTTACTCAGTGGGCGTCACCTGGCGTTTATTAAAGTATCTTTTACTTGCCGGAGCGGCCAGCTTTGGTTTGTTTGGCTTGACAATAACGGGGGTTGGGGTATTGATTCATGCTTCCTGTCTAAAATCTTTTGGAGTATCATATTTGGCGCCGTGGAGTCCGTTGTTATGGCGTGATTTGGCCAATGGCCCGATTCGGATGCCTTTTTGGTTCCGTTGGTTACGGCCCAAAACTTTCCGTCCTCAAGACAGGCTCCGATCCGGCGGCACCAAGGAGGAAGATGAAACCAATGAGTAAAGAAGAAACGGCTATAGGAGCCTGGCTCTACTTGCCATTATTGATCATTCCGGTGCTGGGCTACGGGTTGATGAACATGCCGCATTATGCCGCCAAAGAGATGGGGGCCAACGGTTATCTGGCCGAATTAATCGCCGGCTTGATTGTGCTGCCTGGAATCGTCGCCATCTATTTGTTGGCAAGGCGGTTCCCCGGTCAAACCATTATCGAGCAAGGCTCCAGTATTCTAGGGAATTTACCGGGAAGAATAATAGGGCTAATTTATATCGTTAACAGCTTGATTATATTAACTATGTTTACCCGGGATACTGTTAACATGGTGAATGTCTACTTTCTCAATCGGTCGCCGGTTTATGCTATTGCCTTGATTTTTCTTATTTTTTCGGCATTTGCGGCCTCCCAGGGAGTCGAAGCGCTCGCCAGGCTAAATTCATTTCTTTTAATACCTGCGCTTTTAGTCTTATTCTTCCTGACAGCATTGGGGTTTCAAAATGTAAATTGGATTAATGTGTTGCCGGTAACCAGTCCCAATGCCTTTGATTATTTTAAAGGCGGAATGAGTGTAGTTTATATTTATTATTTTTTCGGAGCCAGCGCTATGACGTTGCCTTTTTTAAAACCAATCAAAAGCTATCCCCGTTTAGCAGGGGGAGCGCTATTATTTACAGCAATCTTTTACGCGGTTTATGCCTTCGGGGCAATCGGTGTTTTTGGTGATACATTTCTTTACCGCTATGCCTGGCCCAGTCTTGAATTCGTGCGTACTATCGATCAACCTTTCCACTTTTTCGAGCAGGCCGGCCTGTTAATGCTGATTGATTGGATTACCATGATTGTAGCCGGTACGGCTTATCTTTATTATGCGGTGGCATTGGGATCAGCCCAACTAACCGGGATCCTCAACTATAAATGGTGGGTTTTTTTACTCTTTCCGGTTAAGCTGATGATGGTTTTATTGCCCCGGAATGTATCCGAGTCGAAAATGGTAGTCGACCAAATCGCTAAATATGGTTGGATTATGCTTTTTGCATATCCGGTTTTCCTTTTATTTCTGGCCATTATCTTAAGGCGAAGGGGGAAGTTGAACAATGCGTCGTAAGGGGCTTTTGTTAGGAATGATCCTCATCGCTATCGTCTCCGGCGGTTGCTGGGACGTGGATGAAATTAATAAAAGGTCGACCGTCTTGGCCTTTGGTTTTGACACCACTCCCGAGGACAACTGAGAGTTTCGGCGCAAGTCCCAGTAATGGTGGAAATTGGGAGTCGGGCAACGGGTGGCGGCTTATCGGTTAAACCTTTTCGGGTTTATACCGGTGAATCTAAAACTGCCTTCGGCACTACCCCATATTTGCAGACAAAAAGCGGAAAGAGATTATTTTACGGCCAACTTAAAGTTATCGTTATTAACACTGCTTTAGCCGAGCAAGGGCTTAAACCGGTGACCGATT
>JBLNDC010000076.1:0-6298 GCA_050261255.1 Bacteroidota bacterium | reverse complement strand
GTTTTTGTTTTTCCAAATCCTGTTGTTGTTTTGAGATTTCCTCTTTTTTTCGGGAAATGAGATTCTTTTGTTCCCGTAGCGTATTGATACTATGTACATCTCTCATCACAAAGCGCTTGACCATTCCAAACCTGGTGATGAACTCCCCAAAATCTTCCGCTTCAAATAATACTTCAAGGTAACTTTGATATCCATATTTATATATAGCTAAAATTCGTTCTCTCAGAACACTTTGTTGCTGAACAATTTCCGTTTCTAACCTTTGAAGCTCCTGTTGGGTATTGTTCATCTTATATTTGATAACCTCGATATTTTTTTCAGTCTTCCCAATTCTTAGGCTCAAGGTCTGCAAATTAGAACTGACTTTATCCAATTCTTTCTGACTTCTGACCAAACTTCCGATCACCGAATGTTCTTTGATTTTAGTTTGAGTCAGCTTCTTTTTAGTCTCGTCAATTTTGTCTTCAATCTCGTCCTCGCTAATACCCCAACTAATTGAATTGACTGTGAAAAGGGATATTAAAGCCAACGCAATAAAAAGTCGGACTTGTCGTGCCATCTCTAAACCTCCATGTGCCGCTAGTTTATTACTCCAGTCAAACCCGTAAAAATTTCTTCAATGACAACATGCTTCCCAGCATACCAAAGAAAATACCTAAAGCCGTCATTAAAGCGAACATTTGCCGATTGATAAACCGTTCCGCCAATAAAGGTATAAATGGCGCCAATTGTCTAATATACTGCACTAAAAGACCATAACCTTTCGAAAGCAGCAGTAAAGCAACGGTCGAACCAATCAAGCCCAGCAAGATTCCTTCAATCAGAAACGGCCACCGGATAAACCAATCGGTCGCGCCTACCAATTTCATGATCTCAATCTCTTTGCGTCTGGCAAAAACGGTTAGCCTGATGGTATTGACGATTATATATAATACTACCAAACCGATTATAGCGACCAAGCTAATCCCTAAAACCCAAATAATTTGGACGATGATCAGCATCATTTCTACAAAGGACTCTCCATATTCGACCTCATCGATTCCTTCAAGGGCTTCAATCTTTTTAGCTAAAGTCTTAACCTTGGCGTCGTCTCGAAGTTTAATATTAATCATATTCGGCAAGGGATTATCAGTCGATTTGAATAAATCTTTTACCCCCAGATTTTTCTCCAGCCACTCGGCGCCTTTCTCTTTGGGAATATACGTGACGTCTTTGACCCCCTGAAACTCAATGATTTTGGATTGCAATTCATAAGGGTCCGCGCTATCTTCGAGATAGACCCGGAGTTCCAAAACACCCTTGGCCATATCCATCAAAAAATTGGTATTGGCGATCACAATATAGAAACTGCCTAGCACGATTAACGATAAGGTGATGGTCACAATCGTCGCTAAGGTCATTAACCCATTACGACTTAGGCCGATAGAGGCTTCCTTGGTGAAATACCACATTGTCTTGAGTTTCAAAGTTCGTAAACCCCTTTCTGTTCATCTCTGCTGATTCGTCCGCCCTCAAGGGCTACTACCCTTCGCCTCATTTTGTCAACGATTGTCTTATTATGAGTGGCCATGATGACGGTTGTGCCACGCTTGTTAATCTCCAAAAGCAAGTCCATTATGCCCCAGGAAGTATCGGGATCCAGATTTCCGGTTGGTTCGTCAGCCAATAATACCAAAGGACGGTTGACAATGGCGCGGGCTAGGGAGACTCTTTGTTGTTCGCCACCCGACAATTCCGAAGGGAAAATTTTTGCCTTATCCTTGAGTCCGACTAATTCCAAAACTGCCGGGACTTGTTTCAAAATATCCTTGCGCGAAGCTTCAATTACTTCAAGAGCAAAGGAAACGTTCTCAAACACGTTTTTATTCGGAAGCAATTTATAATCTTGAAATATTACCCCAATGTTTCTACGGAAAACTGCGACTTCACTTTCTTTCATTTTAACAATGTTTTTTCTGCCGATATAAACTATTCCTTGAGTCGGCAACTCGCGCCGGATAATCATTTTGATGAAGGTTGTTTTCCCTGCTCCGCTCGGACCGACTAAGAAAACAAACTCACCTTTATCAATGAAGAGATTAACGTTATTTAAAGCAGTAACCCCATTGGGGTATATTTTGGAGACATTTTGAAACTGAATCAACGCTGTTCACCTCGGGGGTATTTTGAATTTTCTTCGATAGTTCGACAATAATATTTTAGTTCCTGCATTTGTA
Organism: Bacteroidota bacterium; assembly: GCA_050261255.1. GTDB lineage: Bacteria > Bacillota > UBA4882 > UBA8346 > UBA8346 > JAAYHS01. The sequence goes on along the minus strand of JBLNDC010000076.1, from coordinate 4,082 downwards.
AAGTTCCAAATCTGTCCTCAAAGCTAAGACTTACTCCGTCTAACAGGTTTAAAAAATTGTCCACCAAAGAAACTCTCTCTGGTTAATTATCGGAAAGCCCCAAGATAATTTTGAGATATTCATTGAGGCGGTTTCGCTTATTTATTTATTTATCGGATATGTAAAATTTCAGTTAAAATTATGTGGGTTCTGTTTTCAAGATAATCGATTCACGAATGCGAATAATACTGAAATCCGTTTGCCAGATAAAACCGCTCCCGCGGGGTTAATTATTGACAAAATTTGATCGCCGCCCAAGTGCACCAAGATCTAATAAGATCTAATCTCTCTAAAGTTCTAACTTCTTTTTGACGAAGTATTTAATGTTAATAGCCATTCGCTCTGGAACTATCTTTCAATTTAGCTGATTCTTTAAGAAATGGAAGGAGATTTGGGTATGGAAAAAAATATTGGAGTTGATTTGGGTTATGGTTTTGTAAAGATCACCGATGGAAAAAAAGATAAGATCTTTCCATCAGTTGTTGGACAAGCCCGGACCTTGCGTTATTTAACTGATGAAAGCCCCGAACAAAACCAGATCAACAACTTACACGTCGCAGTAGATGATCGGGAATACTTCGTTGGAGATTTAGCCAATCGCCAATCGGATGTGGTCTTATTTTCCTTAAACGAAAGCCGTATGGACGAAAGGATCAGCAAAGTTTTGCTTTCAACCGCCCTAGCTTTGCTAGCTGAAGGACGAAGTACCAATTTTAATATCGTAACCGGCCTCCCGGTAGGATTTTTTACCGAAACTAAACAAACATTGACACAGTTATTTAAAGGCCGCCAAAACGTTTCCTTAAAAAGAAACCAAAGTCCCGACCAAGATTACTCGGTTATGGTAAACGAGGTGAAAGTCTTACCTGAGCCCTTTGGTTCATTATTCGATTTAATTCTCGATTATACCGGCAATATTGTTGATGAAAATCTGGCAGCCTCAAAAGTGGGAATTATTGATGTCGGTTTTAGGACCACCGATTATATCGTCGTCGACAACCTGGAAAACATCGACCGCCTTAGCGGGTCAAGCAATACTGCTTTGAGTACCGCTTATGTGTTAATTTCGGAATTATTAAAAGAAGAATTCAAGATTTCCAAACCGATTTATCAATTGGATCAAACCGTGCGTAGCGGCCAAATCCGTATTTCCGGGAAAACATACAACCTTGAAGAGATTAAAAGACATGCTTTCAGTGTGGTTGCCGAAAAACTAATTACCGAAATCAACAGCCTTTGGATTAATAAATGGGAATTGGATATGGTCTTTATTACCGGAGGCGGAGGTGTCGCTTTAGCGGAATATCTGATGCCCCATTTTGAAAATTCTCTTTTAGCTAAAGAGGCGCAGTTTGCAAATGTTTACGGTTTCCGTAAATTGTCGCAACGACTCTTTGGAAACCGTAACCGGACAACTTCCAGTTTAGATGAGGCGGTCGGGAGTAATGAGTGAATTGGAATACGGCGTCTGTAATAGCGGTCTGATTCTGAGTTATCTATTACAAAAAAAAAGTAACTTTACCCTTTACTTAGATGACGGGACTAAGCTTTCCGGAACTTTATTGGGCTGGGACGCCGATTTTCTATTGCTCAAAGAAGGCAAGTCATTACAAATGGTCCGGCTCAGTAAAATTACACGGCTTCAAACGGAGTTGGAACAATTGACGGCATTGAATAATCAATTTAAGCCCGCTATTTCCAGCCCGGATCTTATTGAAACAACCAAATATAATCCTTCCCCGTCTAATGTTTTGACTAATTACAGGCCGACCTTGACCGAAGTTAAAACGCCTTCGGTTAACTCGGAAAAAAATCCGGAAGAAAAAAGCGATTCGAAAAATAAGTTAGACCAATTGGTAAAGAACTGGTAAGGGAATTAAAAAGATGAATGATACAACCGACCTCTTGGAAATGATCTCCTTTCCATACTATGCCCATTTACAAGCCCAACTTACTAACGCCATCCATTCTATTTCATGGAATAAAGTGGCTTTGCTTGGGTATGTTGACATTCTATTATATGCTAAAGATCAACTCCCGCCCGCTGGTTTTCAACGTAAAATTAGGATGTTATATGAGAATTATGAAAACCTCGGTAAAAACTACCCGGTGTTGGGAGACTTGGACGGCCTTTTTCGAGGGCTTAACCGGCTCGACAAAGATCACTCCGAACAAGTTGCGACGACTGCCATTCAATGGCATAACACTGTTCAGGTCTTAGAAAAAATATGTTTAAATATGACAGCCCGTCGCCTAAATTACAATGACCCATCTCAATTAAGCGAAGCCCTGCAACGGGCTTTATATCAATTGCACCAATCCTCCGTTCTCCCAAAGCTACAAGACTTTTTGGACGAAGAGCAAGAGGAAATACGTCGTTTAGCCCAATTAAAAAAATATCCGATTACTATCTTTCAAAAACTCAAACTTCGGAATCAATTCGGAGGGACTTTCCATACCGATAAAGAACCGGTCCAATTTTTGATTGAAAAAGATTCCGAACTCCAAGATTTAATTAATATAATCAGTAAGACATTCTTTCGATTGGTCAATTTGGTAAATCAAAAACTTCCAGAACCCGATCGCAGCCTCAAGGCCAAACAAACTAATCAGGATTTATCCACCCCCCGCGACTACCGCCTCGTCGTTAATCTGGCCTATGATGGCAATGACGAAAACGAATACGAGGCCGGGTTATTTTCAAAACTGCGTAATCTGATCCGAGTCACTTGATTAATCCCAGTAGATTAATGATGGGGAATACGGAAGACAGAGCCTGGAAAGAAGTAAAAGCCTGGATTAATTCCAGGCTTTTTCATTATCTTAAGAGTTTTAGCTGTGCTCATTCTTTCAGATCCGTCGGGAAATAAGACGCCATTATTATTTAGCGCGGGCTTCCTTAATCTTAGCGATAAATTGTTCGGCAATGCTGGTAATCGAAGCGTAATCCCCAGTCTTGGCCCCTTTGGTCAGGTTGCCGCCCACTCCGACAGCTACGGCGCCGGCTTTAATCCATTGGTCAACGTTCTCCAGGCTTACACCGCCGGTAGGCATCATTTTAGCGTAGGGAATCGGCCCTCGCACCGCTTTGATAATGGTCGGCCCGAAGACTTCTCCGGGGAAGATCTTGACAATGTCCGCCCCGGCTTCCATGCTCTCGACGATTTCCTTGATAGTCATAGCGCCGGGCATAATCGGCACCCGATAGTGGTTGCACAATTTAACCGTCTCCAGGTTTAAATAAGGGCTAACAATGTATTGGGCACCGGAAAGAATCGCTACCCGCGCGGTTTCCGCATCCATAACCGTCCCGGCTCCGACGATAATCTCTCCGTTACTGAAATTTTTAACACAATCTTTAATAACATCGGCAGCTCCGGGTACGGTAAAGGTGATCTCGATTCCCGCCACTCCGGCTTTGGCGCAGGCTTCGGCGATCTTCAAGCCTTGTTCGCTTGATTCGGCTCTGACCACCGCCACTAAACCACATTCCGTGATCTTTGCGATAATCTTTTCTTTATCCATGGAAAAACCTCCTTAATATTTCAAAATGCCCACTTCTTACATTATAACAAGAAGCAATCCCCTCAACAACTCCCGAAACAAAACTTTAACCCGGATTAAAAACTACAACATTTTTTTAAAAAATAACCGATACTTAATGTAGCGCGACAAGTAATTTAAAAATTTGCGCCATTTAAAATAAGAAACTTTGTCTGAGTTGTTTTATAGTGCTCTCATAAATAAATTGTGATAATACCATAACTACCATCTATCAACATGCATACTATAAATTCACAATCATTTTTTAACTATTATATGCGGCATAAATTGCCTCAGCTAATGCCTGATAACCTGCTTTTGTAGGATGTACATTATCTGCAACTAAATCAGGATTTGGCTTACCGGGCCGCTCGGGATCTTCTAGCCAAGAGTAATAATCGAAAACATGGGCATTTGAATTGTATGTTGTGATATTATTCTTTAAAAATGAATTTATCTCAATATATTTTTCCGTTTGTGCAGTTGTTGCCGTTTCATTT
>JBLNDC010000075.1:0-4865 GCA_050261255.1 Bacteroidota bacterium | reverse complement strand
CGGTAATGCCTTAATACTCCCTTTAAGCCGCCATTCATCAGCCTGGCTTCCATTTTGATTGGTCAAGGCCACTCCGGTTTCAAAGTCATCCTTTTCCATACTCCAGTTTAAGCTGATTCCCACTCGCTGGGATAAACGGGCCAGTTTCAATAAGTTTGCGGAACGTAGCACATCCTCTTGGGCTTTCTGAAGGTCGACCCGTTTCGACCGAGCCTCGCGACGTAACGCTTCCAAAACCAATTCATTAGGGTCAATTGCGCTTGCAACCGGCTCCAGTTCTAACTCAGCTTCATCCTCAACCCCGATCAATTGGCGGAGGCCGATCCGGGCCAAACGGTAAAGTTGCCGGTAACGGTTTACAATGGTTTCAGCCGCTGCCGCCTGAGCTTCAGCGCCGACCTCGTCACTAATACTGGTTAGCCCTAGTTTTGATCTGGTCATAATTTCATCATAAAACCGCCGGCTCCGTTCCAAATTTTCCTCCGCCAACTCCAAATCCTTCTTGGAAAGGATCTCTTTCTGGTAAGCGGAGATTACCTCTTGAATCAAATCCGATTCTTGCGCCTCCAAATCCAGCAAGGTAATCTTCATCGTACTCTCGTTTACCAAATCGGTTAAAGATTTTAAACCTACCATATTTTTAAGCGTAACTGACTTTTCAGCCGTCAGGCTTACCTCAGTGTCTGCTTCAGTTTTGGAATCACTTGCCCCAATCTCCGAATAAACCTGGAGTTTTTTATCGCTCTGTTCCAATCCCAAGACCGACTCGGCATTCTCCCGTCTCAACCGGATGATCTTTCCGGCCTCACTATTTTGGAGCGCCAGATTGACCGCTTCCGCCACGGTTAACTTTTTCGTTTCAACTGCATGGACAGGCATGGAAAGGCCAGCCAACAAACAGACTAATACAAGCGCCACCGCGGCAATACTGGTCCGGCGAGCTTTATATTGCCGGCGCATCTCTTCCAGGCTGGTAAAAATGACCGGAATTAGGAATAAAGTCAAGATTGAAGAAAATGTTAGGCCCCCGATAACCGTCCGAGCGAGTGGGGTCTGGGTCTCGGCCCCTTCACCCATCCCTAAGGCCATCGGCAGCAATCCTAAAAGAGTAGTGGCGGTAGTCATTAAAATCGGACGCAGCCTTGATCTGGAGCCTTTAAGCACGGCAGTCACGGTCCCGATCCCTTTATCCATTAAAATCCGATAGTAGCTTATCAAAACGATAGCGTTGTTGACCACGACTCCGCCCAACATAATCAAACCGAGATAGACCTGGGAGTTGATGTTGGTATCGGTGAAAAATAAGATCAAGATCACCCCGCCCAAAGCAAAGGGAACCGAAAACATGATAATAAAGGGATCTAAAAATGATTCGAACTGTGCGGCCATTACCATATACACCAGGAGTAGCGAAAGGACCATCGCCCCTAAAAGTTCAGCGGTTGACTTTTGCTGTTCTTCATAATCGCCGGCGTAATACAGATCGATTCCAGGAGGCAAATCTATATGGGAAAGATCCTTTTGAACCTCCTCCATCACCTTGGAAAGGTCCCTCCCACTGACCGAAGCGGAAACCGACATGTTCCGCTCTTGATCTTTACGCTCGATATTTACCGGGCTATTGCCCTGGACCACTTCCACCAGGCTCGTTAACGGAATAGGCTGCCCCTTTGGTCCGCTTACCAGGATTCTTCCCAGGTCCTGCCAGGAGCTGCGGTCCGAATCCCTAAGGTTCACCCGGACTTCGAGTTCTTCTCCATCTTTTCTGTAAATGGTGGCTACTTTGCCCTCCACATTTCCTTGGATCGCATTGGCGATTACCGCGGCGGAGATCCCATAATCAGCCGCGCGTTTCCGGTCGATCCGGATGTTCATTTCCGGGCGTTCCTCTTCCCGGGAAAAGCTGACATTGGTGATCCCGGGGATTTTAGCGATCCGGTCCATTACTAAGATCGCAACCTGTCTGGCCGTCTCTTGATTATAGCCCCGAATATCAATCACCACAGAATCACTAGAGCCCCCGTACAACATCCGCATACTATTCCTTTCCCTGACGCTAATGCGGATCCCGGGAATCTTCAACTTATCCTGAATGTCCTTGACTATATCCTGGATGGAACGGGTTCGCCGGTCCTTGCTTTGAAGCCGCAAGGTTAGACTGGAGCTCCCGGTGTATACTGAAGCTTCCATATTTTCCAATTCCGGGACCATCTTCCGGATGGATTCTTCAGCCAACAGCGTGGTCTGATCGGTCTCTTCCAGCCTGGTGCCTGCCGGAAACCTCAGTCTGACCGTGATCACTCCCTCATCCGTATTCTGTACCAGTTCGGCCCCGAGCAAAGGCCAGAGGCAAAGCGTTCCTAGGAAAATTAAGATCCCGGTGAAGATCACGGTTTTTTTATGCGCCAAACACCAACGTAAACTTCCTTCATAAGAATTTTCCCATCCATGCTGGACTTTGATGAGGAAACCCCGGATATTGTCTGTTTCATCCTCGTTCAAATCATTCATTTTCAAAAACTTCGCGCAAAGCATGGGAATTAAGGTTACCGCTACTATATACGAACAGATTAGCGAGAAAATAACCATATAGGATAATTCCTTATAGACTATCCCCGTCCGGCCGCTGATATAAATCAAAGGGAAGAAAACACAAATAGTGGTCAAGGTGGAGGCGGCCAGCGCGGGGATCATTTCAGTGGTCCCTGATAAAGCTGCGCTCTGGATATCATCGCCGCTCTGATTGTAGACGGTGAAGATGTTATCCAAAACCACCACTGAGTTATCGACGAGCATCCCTACTCCCAAGGCCAGTCCTCCCAAGGAGATGGTATTTAGGGTCATCTTCCCGAAATAAGCCAATACAAAAGTGGTTAAGATTGAGATCGGCATCACTATGGAGGCGATCAGTGTTGCTCTGATATTATGGAGAAATAACAGTAATACCAGTGCGGCTAGTATTCCTCCAAGCATAGCGGCGTCCGAAACACTCTGGACCGCTCCCCGGATATAAGTGGAATTATCATTGATGATTCTAATCTTAACCTCGGGATGGATCTTTTCCAGCTGGTCTAAGACCTTATAAACCCGGTCGGCTACAGCAACCGTATTCGCGTCGGATTGTTTTTGGAGAGAAAGGAGTACCCCTGTTTGGCCGTCGATTCGAACCAACGAACGGGTTGTCTCATAACCTTCCTCCACCTCGGCCAGATCCTTTAAATAAACCGGCACCCCGTCACGGACAGTTATTACCAGATTCCGGATCTCTTCCAAATCCTGAAACTGACCCAGGGTCCGCAGCAGAAAGTCTCCGGGTCCGGCCGCCAAATAACCCGCAGGCATATTAGTATTCTCAGCTTTAATAGCATTGGAAACTTGATCGGCGGTGATTCCCAAAGCCTGGAGACGGGCTTGTTTGAGCATCACCCTTATTTCCCGGCTCCGGCCTCCCCGCACGTCCACACTGGCCACACCAGGAATTTTCTGCAATTGATAACTCAGGTCATCTTCGGCCAATTCCCTGAGAGCGCCCTCGTCCATGTCGGCATAAAGGCCCAACGTTATAATGGGCGATGCATTGGAATCAAACTTACGGACCGTTGGCGTCCCGGCCCCATCCGGTAAACTCCGGCGGATCCGGTCTAAATTCGAGCGGATATCATTGGCGGCTGCTTCCAGATCCGTCCCCCAGGCGAATTGGACCCTGACCCAGGAACTTTCCTCCCCGGAACTGGAGGTAATCGATTCCACCCGGTTGACTGTGGCCACCGCCCGTTCCACCGGGATCGTGATCATTTGCTCCACTTCTTCCGGCCCTGCTCCGGAATAGCTGGTACTAATGCTGATTGTCGGGAAGGAGATCTCTGGAAACAAGTCCATCGACATCCTGGAAAGGCTCACTAATCCCAAAATCACCAGGGCGGCAAAGAACATGGTAGTGGTTACCGGTCTCTTAATGCTAAATCCAATTATATTCAACCGCTGTCACCTGCTCTCTCCGGATGTTTTGGCATGGTTTGCCGCTTGCCCTCTGCCTTTATTTGTCCGGTTTTGGCCGCCACTATCCCCAAAGACCTCAACCTTTTGTCCGTTACGCAAACGGTTCTGGCCTACAACAACCACCATATCACCGATTTGCAACCCCGAAACTATTTCCACCCGGCCTTCTGCGGCCAATCCGGTCTTCACTGGTTGAAACCGGACCACGTTCTCCGGCCCGACTACGAAAACTCCGGCTTGGCCGTTTTGGACCAAGACCGCTTCCTGGGGCGTCACTAATGCGAAATCCTTGCCGCCAATTATGACAGTGACAGTCCCAAACATCCCCGGGATCAAACTATGATCGTCATTGGCAAGGCTGACCGTCAAGGCAAGGGTCCTGGTATTGGGGTCGTAAACGGGGGCCACTTGGTTGATGCGGCCGGTAAAAATCCGGCCCGGCATGGCGTCGCTGACAAAATCAACCGACATTCCTTTACGGACTTTGGCTGCGTCTTTTTGGTCGATATTAAAAGTGAGTTTAACCGGTGATAGGGGAGCCACAGTCACTATTGTCGTCCCGGAGGTCAGATTCACACCCGGCGTTACCAGCTTTTGAAGAACGTAGCCTCCCTCAGGTGCATAAATTCGGGTCTGCTCCAGTTGAATTTTTTGAAGCTGATAATTCTTTTCCGCTACGGCGAGTTGGGCTCTGACATTATCTAGGGTAGCCTCCGCCGTAGTATGGGAGTTTTCCGCCTGATCGTAATCCCATTGGGATATGTATCGTTTCTCCAGTAATTCCCGGTAACGTTCTTTCTGGGCTTTCAATCGGGCCGCGTTAATCTCGGCCTGATTTAAATTGGCCTTAATACCGATAATATTGG
>JBLNDC010000074.1:0-5803 GCA_050261255.1 Bacteroidota bacterium | reverse complement strand
AAAGATAGTTTATTCCTATGCGGAGAAGAACCATTTGTTATTAGCCGAAATCTTAAAATATTTTCCGTTGGATTCGGATGAGAAATTTCCGATAACAGTGATGTCGCTCGATCAAGGCATTTATGAAGAACCTCAAATCTGGCGAGATTATCAGGATCTGCTTATCGGATTACCTTACACCTTGAACCAAATACCGCGTCAGGAATTTTATCAACGGACCAAGAACGCTTACGCGACTATCCAGACTTCGGACCCCCGGGTGATGGCCGATATCATAATTCGAAAAGGATTTGTGTTTTAATGACCCGACGGTTTAGTGAAGATGTGAAAAAGGGCAACCAGTTTGTATGTAATCGCGCTCTCACAGAATCCCGGCGTGCGGTTTTCTCGCGCCGGGCCCCCGGATTATTAAGATTTCGACCTCTAAGTGGAAAGTTGATCCTCGAAGACCCAAAGTCGAGCTTCGGAAGTAGAAAGTTTGACTTCATAGTGAAACGGATATCTATATCTCATTAGAATATATTGCAATTCAATCTTTTTAGTCAAACCACTTCACCCAGGGCTTCATTTCCTGAAACCGCTTGAGCGGTTTGCGGCCGACATAGACCGGCTGCCGTTTTTGATTGTTTGGAGAGGGGCGAGCTTGTTTTACTTGCAGATTTTAGTTGTTATACAGCCTTCCCCTCTCGCAAAGTAAAAAACTGCCCAAATAGATCAGGCAATTTTATGACACGGTTATCAATTAAAATTGGTATTCATAAGCAGCATAAATATTCTCACCATAGCTGTCATTTTCCAATAAATATCTTATCTGAAGTCCATTTATATTAGCTTTTACCGAAATTGCCGGGTCATTAACATCTTTATCCTTTTCATATTGCAAACCCATTTTAATAATATCGCCGATTTTATACATTCCACTCAAGGCGTAAATAGTACTTTTTTCATCCTCATCATCCTCATTTACCAGCATAAAGTCAATTATCAAATTGTCAAAAATACTAGTTAGCCCGGCATTAATTAACGAGTAATCCTCACTGGAATTATAAACTATTCCGGCAGTATTTCTATGGGAAATATTCCCAAAAAAACCAACTCCAAATGAAGTATCTCCATATTTCGGAGAATAGAGCTGACCAATAAATTTCATATTATCGGTAAAATATTTGAGATCAAATTCATAACCAATAATTTCATCAACAAAGACTGTAGATATATAATCAAAACTGAAAGCGTAATAACTATCATTACCTAATTCGACCTTAAAACCAGGAGAGAGATAGAGCCAAGACTCCGAACCATCTTCTTCTTTATAAGACAAATGATTTCCCCCTATGAAAAATCCTGATTCAAACAGATAACTTCCTTTGATGGAAGTTGTTTCTACTTTTGAACCAAATGCTTCCTCCGAAATATTACTTACATTGAAAAAACAATGATCATTTTTATAATATTCAAATCCAACTAAGTCCGTTTTCCTAATACCATCGCTACTACGATATATACCTTTAATGAAAGGTTCATCTTTGGCAATGGAAAACCAAGTATCCAGGGGCGCATCAGGCATTGTCAAAGATGAAGGGCTAGAAAAATCAGCCTTCATCGAATTATGTACTGCTGCAAATGCATTGTTTGGAATCAACAACAAACTTAGCGTTAATATTAAAATTAATTTCTTCATTATTTTCCTCCTATTAGGAATTTATGTATCTATTATACAACATATGTAAATTATTATCAAATTTTTTATTTTACCTAATTTTCATAATTAACTTTTTGTAGATTTAAAGAATTGCATAATTTTTGATCTAAGCTTTGGTTCACAAAATAAGATTCGTTACTTTTGACTTTCGACATGAAGTGTTTCGCTAATAAATCTTTAAAATTAAGTTTTTATTCGTGTTTATTAGTGTTCATTAGCGGTTCCGGTGAATTACAATGATTTCATCTTTTCGATTGCCATTTAACCTAATTAAACCCGATCCCAAACTTGCCCTAATCTGGTATAATGTAAAGGTTGAAAAAATAGTCCTTGATAAAATAAGGGCTTTGTTTTTAAAACTGCATTTATTATTTACTATCTTTCACCGGAGGAAAACATGAAACTCAAACCGCATCAAAAGCGAATCAAAGTATCGGTCAACGGGAGAGAAATCGAAGTCTACGACGGCCTCACCATCCTTCAGGCATTGCTCCAGGAGGAGATCCATATCCCCCATCTTTGTTACGATATCAGAGTGGACAGGGCCAACGGCAACTGCGGCTTATGTGTGGTCGAATTGGGGGAAGGCGACGCCCAACGGGAAGTCAAGGCCTGCCAGACCCCGATTAAAGAAGGGATGGTGATCCGGACCAACAGTCCCAAACTGGAAAACTATCGAAAGATACGGCTGGAACAGATTCTTTCCGACCATAACGCCGATTGCGTCGCTCCCTGTGTGATGACCTGTCCCGCCCATATCGACATCCAAGCCTACCTTCGTCATGCCGGAAACGGCAATTTTGAAACCGCGCTCCGCGTCATCAAAGATAACAACCCTTTTCCCTCGGTCTGCGGCCGGGTCTGCCCCCATCCTTGCGAGGCCGAATGCCGTCGCAACCTGGTTGACTCGCCGGTGGCCATCAATAATGTCAAACGTTTCGTCGCCGACTGGGATTTATCCCGGGAACAGCCATGGACTCCCGCCAAGAATCCCGCAACCGGTAAAAAAATTGCTATTGTGGGTGCGGGGCCGTCGGGACTTTCCGCTGCTTATTATAGCGCCATCAACGGCCATGACGTCACCGTCTTCGAACGCCAGCCCCATGCCGGCGGCATGATGCGTTACGGCATTCCGGAATACCGTTTGCCCAAAGCGTCCTTGGATCGGGAAATTGAGATCATCAAAAGCCTGGGTGCAAAGATCATGACCGGCAAAGCCCTAGGGACTCATGTCCAACTCTCGGACCTACATAAAGATTTTGACGCCGTTTATCTCGCCATCGGCTCCTGGCGGGCCACCCCGATGCATATTGAAGGGGAAAACCTCGACGGTATCTGGCTGGGAATTCAATTTCTCGAGCAGGTGACCAAAGGTATCAGTTGTGATCTAGGCGATACCGTAGCTGTCATCGGCGGCGGCAACACCGCCATCGACTGCGCCCGGACCGCCCTCCGCAAAGGAGCGAAATCAGTCAAACTGATTTACCGCCGTACCCGTGATGAAATGCCGGCCGAACCCTATGAAGTTGAAGAAGCCATCCATGAAGGCGTGGAAATGCTGTTTCTGATGGCCCCCAGCAAAATTATGGTTGAAAACGGCAAAAAGCAGCTTCATTGTATCCGGATGGTCCTGGGCGAGCCCGACCGTTCCGGCCGCCGCCGTCCGGTCCCGGTCGAAGGCAGTGATGTTGTAATCGGGGTTGATACGGTAATCGGGGCCATCGGCCAGAGTACCAACACCCAGTTCCTCTACCATGACCTTCCCGTTAAACTCAACAAATGGGGCGATATCGAGATCAACGGCCGGACCTTCCAAACTTCGGAGATGAACATCTTTGCCGGAGGCGACTGTGTCACCGGCCCGGCCACAGTCATCCAGGCCGTGGCCGCCGGACGTCAGGCAGCCGAAGCCATAAATTGTTTCTTGATGAAAGGGTACGTAAAAGAACAAAATATTGATTACAGTTGCAGCCGTGGTTCCCTGGAGGACTTGCCCAAATGGGAATTCGAGGAGCTTCCGAAACTCGCCCGGGCGAAAATGCCTGCGCTCTCAATCGAGGAACGCCGGGACAATTTTAACCAGGTTGAATTGGGGTATGATGAGCAAACCGCCAGGGAAGAAGCACGGCGTTGCCTTAGGTGCGGTTGTACCGAACGTTATGGCTGCGACCTCAGGAAAGAAGCCAGCGCCCATGAGATCCAATTTGTGACGCCGGTCCATGAACGTCCTTATATTCCCATCGTTGATGATCATCCTTTTATCATGCGCGACCATAACAAGTGTATCTCTTGCGGCCGTTGCATCGCCGCCTGTGCTGAAGTTGAAGGCCCCGATGTGCTTGCCTTTTATATGAAACAAGGCCGCCAGCTGGTAGGCACCAAGAGCGGCCTGCCGTTACAAGAAACCGACTGTGTAAGTTGCGGCCAGTGTGTCAACGCTTGTCCTTGCGGCGCTCTGGATTACCGGCGAGAAAGGCCGAAAGTAGTTCGGGCGATCAATGATCCTACTAAAACAGTAGTTGCCTTTGTAGCGCCGGCGGTCCGGAGTGTCATATCTTCCCATTTCGGCATTCCCTATGACGCCGCCTCGCCTTTTATGGCAGGCTTGCTGAAAAAATTGGGTTTTGATAAGGTATTTGACTTCTCCTTCGCGGCAGATCTGACCATCGTGGAAGAAACTACCGAATTCCTGAACCGGATCGCGGAAAAAGGGGTTATGCCCCAATTCACCTCCTGCTGCCCCGGTTGGGTCAATTTCGTTGAAAAGCGTTACCCGGAGATCATCCCTCACCTTTCAACCTGTAAATCGCCTCAACAAATGATGGGAGCAACAGTCAAACACCACTATGCCAAGCTTGCCGGTATTGACAAAAATGATCTATTTGTAGTATCGGTCGTACCTTGTATCGCTAAAAAGTATGAAGCGGCCCGTCCCGAATTCGCTCCCGAGGGGATCCGCGACGTCGATGCGGTCATCACTTCCAGTGAGATGCTGGAGATGCTCGCCCTCAGCCGGATGGATACGACCGACATCGTGCCTCAGGAATTTGATGACCCTTATAAACCCGTATCCGGCGCCGGTATTCTCTTCGGCGCCTCCGGCGGCGTGGCCGAAGCCGCGCTGCGGATGGCGGTTGAAAAGTTGACCGGGAACGTGCTTACCGATCATCTGGATTTTGAAGAGATCCGCGGTTTCGAGGGTGTCAAGGAAGCTACTATCAAGGCCAATGGGACCATGGTCCGGGTGGCGGTAATCAGCGGCTTGAACAACGCCGAGCCGATTATCCAAAAAATCATCCAAGGTATCGATGTGGGATACGATTTGATCGAAGTAATGGCATGCCCCGGCGGATGCATCTGCGGAGCGGGACACCCGGTGCCTGAAAAAATAGGGGTTCTCACCCAACGCCAGCAAGTTCTGGTGGATATCGATAAGACATCGACTTATCGTAAGTCTCAGGAAAACCCGGATATTCTCAGGCTCTATCACGATTTTTATGGGGATGCCAATTCTCCCCTGGCCCATCGGTTATTACACACCCATTACACACCCGTGAAAGGTGACCGGACCAGCGGCAATATCCGTAAAAAGGCCGATTCCGCCTTCGTGACCAGAGAGTTCACTATCTGTACCTGTGAGACCTGTTCCGGAAAAGGTTCGGAGGAGCTTTACAATAAGCTGGCGGCCCAGATCAAAGAGTTGAAAATGGATGCCTTTATCAAGGTATCAACCATCCGTTTGAAGGAGACCCATAACGGAGAAGAGGTCTATATCACCCTGGATGGTAAAAGAATTCCCGAAGCCAAGCTTAAAAATCTCTATGAGATTATCCGCTAGTTAATAAATCGTTATCTATGTTGAACGGGGCTGTCTCCAAATGGTCAGCCCCTAATCATGCCGGAGATGAGCTCCGGTGTTGGATTAAATCTCTTTCGACAGTTACAGAATGGCTCCAATCAGGACAATCCCGGCCATATTAAGAACCCCTCCCGGCCACTGCCGCCCCTCACTGCTTCATCAAAACATATAGCGCCCGGCTGACCTTTTTCGGTTTAGGATCAAATTCAAGACTGATCCTCCGGTCGCATTCGCTCTGAGGA
>JBLNDC010000073.1:0-12019 GCA_050261255.1 Bacteroidota bacterium | reverse complement strand
ATTTGTTCGATAGTTATCAAGCAAATCCGGGGTTTAACCAGCATGCCTGAATCCTCACATCCAAACCGAGACACTATCGTCGATGTTTTAACCCAATTTGACTTGAAACTTCATAGTTATCAACCGATCCGTAAGATCTGGCGGGTTAAAACAGATGCCGGATTCAAATACTTGAAAAAGTCGAGGCTGAGCCCGGCGGAGTTGGAATTTATCTTCGAAGCCTTGGAGTATCTTAATGCTCAATCCTTCCTTAATGTGCTGCGGTTGGCTTTGAGTAAAAACGGGACCCCTTTCGCCGCACGCCGGGGTGAGTTATATATTTTAACAGATTGGGTTTTCAGCCGGGAAGTGGATTTTGGAATTTTAATGGATCTGAAACAAGCCTCCCGCTTCCTGGCGGAATTTCATTTAAAGAGCCAAGGCTTTTCACCGTTGGTAAATCTCCCGGCTCGGACAGCCTGGTTAAACTGGCCGTCTAAAATGGAATTACGCCTCCGGCAAATGGACCACTTCCGGGAACTGGCCCTTTCCGAACGGAATACTTCGGACTTCAGCCGGCTTTACCTCTCCTATTTCGACTATTACCGTAATCAAGGAGAAACAGCATATCAGGCCTTAATGTGTTCTCCTTACCAGGAAGTAGCACAAACAGCTGCTACCAACCGGAGTTTTTGCCATCACGATTTTTCCGGAAGAAATCTGCTCCGCGCCTTCGACGGCCGGTTAATCCTGATCGATTTCGATTATTCACTACTGGATCTGCGAATCCATGATCTAATTAATTTGGTCGTTCGAAACCTGAAACATTCCAATTGGGACCTTGATATTTGCCGTTTCATTCTCAAAGAGTATCACCAAGTAGCGCCTTTGACCGAAGCAGAAGTCAAAGTGATGCGGATTCTACTCGTTTGGCCCCATGATTTCTGGCAGGTGGGATTGCAATATTATTATGAAAAATTACCCTGGCCGAAGGAGCGGTTCATCAAAAAATTAGAAGGAAAAATCAAAGATCGCCTGGAACGGGAGGATTTTTTGAGAAAATTCCCCAAAGAAAATGGGGTGTGGCGGATTTAGGATTTGGAAAAGGACCAGTTAAGCGTCTTAAGCGGAGAAATCCCGCCATACGGGTGCGAGATTCTTTTTGTCTATTGTAATGGTAAAAGACCATGTTGTTGAGCATGGTTTAGTTTTAATTTTAAATTACATCCTGATTTGAATAAGTTTTTACATGGTTTAATTATTCCTTAACACAGTAATAAACCCGTCGAGAATTTGATGGCTTATTTTGAAACCCTTACCGAGATAGAACTTTAAGGCATTATCGTTCCCGTTTGAAACGAAAATGAATAGATCGTTGATTGACTTGAATGAACTTAACCATTCCATGGACTTGTCAAACAAAACGCTGCCAATGCCCTGATTGCGATAGCTTTCTTTGATGAAAAACTGCGACAGGCAACCAACGTCGTTGGTCTTTACCGAATCGAAGTCAAAGAAGGAGGCGCAATTTAATGTGGCAAAACCGCCGGAATAGGTTTCCTTTGGGGCAATAGTGCTATAGGCATATCCCACAATTTCATCATCATCTTTAGCTACCACTATGTAGTTTGCTTTTGCGCTTTTAACGGAAGGAATCATTCTGGATTCAAAACTCATACCATTGAAAAACTCCGGATGGATACTGGCTTTTGATTTTTGATAAGCCATTAACTCATTACACAAATCCTTAAGGCAAATGATATTGTCTGGGGAAATTTCTTCATAATGGATGCTCATATCAAGATTCCTTTCGATAAAATAGTAAGATTATTGTTCTTGATTTAATTATAACAGTTTTTTAAAGAGGTTACTTTTAAATCTTCAATATCCCAATAGATCTGTCTGGGTTCTTTTTGATAATAATATAATTCAAGCTTGACCCGGGGCGCCCTTTTCTCTTTTGAGTCCCCCGATGCTCAGGGTAGAACGTTAAACTTAGGCGAAACCGTAATCTTGCAAGATGAAATCAACCCGTTCATTTCCGAACTTCGAGAACGGGATATTATCGTGACTGCATTGCATAACCACTGGTTATTCGATGAACCCAGGTTATTCTATATTCACTGGGAATCAATCGATCAACCCTTGGACTTTGCCAGAAAAACAGCTGAAAGCTTCCAAGTTCTTCAAGATTAAGATAAGCTTCCAATAAATAATGGAGCTTCCGAAGAGGAGCTCCTTTTTATCTGACATAAAAAGCACAATTTATTTTACACACTCAACAATATATGTTAAAGAAATTACAAATATGTTATTTCTCTTTATCAAAAACAAATATCGTCCGGTTGATTATTGGAAAAAGTGTTTTCTTGATATAGACCATCTAATCCGTTTTGATTCACTTTCGGCCACTCGATACCGTTCCGATCGTGAATTATTCCTTGCCAACTTACATCAATTCCTCCTCCAGTATTGCCCGCAGTATTATTAGAAATTGTATTATCAAAGACTTTAACCGTTGATTGAAAAATACTAAGACCTCCACCAGTGCTAGTACAATTATTTCCTGTAATGGTATTTCCTTTAATTTCGACAAAGCTATTACTTCCAGTATTAATACCCCCACCACTATAAGCCTGATTATTCGAGATAACATTATCCTGGATGGTGGCATTACCGCCATTAACCCAAATTCCTCCTCCATGCTCAGATTTATTCCCACTAATGATATTGTTTTTAATTGTACAATTTCCAAACTGAACATATATTCCACTACCACCGTTGGCAGTAACATTATATCTTTCATTATTTCGGATGGTGTTATTGGTTATTATGAGAGTATGACCATTGTCATTAATATGTACACCGGCAGATGCGACTTTATTATTTTCAATGATGTTCCGATCAATTGTCACAGAACTTTGAAATACGGAGATTGCATTTGCATAGGAAATGTTATCTGCTAGAACATTAGTGATAGTAAATCCTTTAATGGTAACATCGGTTCCTAAAAAAATATGAATACCATCCTTACCATTAGCCCCAGCATCAATAATGGTATCTTGGGGACGAGTCGGATCAGAGCTTTGTAAGATAATCTGTTTTGTAATGACAATATTTTCTTGGTATCTTCCGGGAGAAACAATAATCGTATTACCGCTTTTAGCTTTATCTACAGCCGCTTGAATGCTTTGACAATCTGCCGGAACATAAATTATGTTAGGATCTGCCGGTTTCCCATTAGCTGACGGGCTAAAATTGCTTGTTCCTTCGCTGTTTATCGCCTTTAACCATACATAGTATGTAGTTCCATTCGTCAAACCGGTAATAACACAGGTTGTATCGGTTTTATCAGTATCATCAGAAAATTCAATAGCGGCATTGCTATTGTCGGAGGTATGATACCACACCTGATAACTGGTAGCTTTAGCTACCGGGCTCCAGGTGGCTGTTAATTGGCGATCTCCCGCTTGTAACACAGGCTGCCCCGGTGCTTCTGGTTTGCTGACAGGTTCTACAGGCGTCCCTTGAGCCACCGGACTAAATTCACTGGTTCCGGCAGAATTCTTTGCTTTTACCCATACATAGTACCTAGTTCCATTGTTAAGGCTTGTAATGATACAAGTTGTATCGGTTTTATTACTATCGTTAGTAAATTGAATTGCGGTATTGCTATCATCGGAAGTATGATACCATACTTCATATTCAGTCGCACCGTTTACCGGACTCCAGGTAACTGTTAATTGGCGATCTCCCGCATGTAACACAGGCTGCCCCGGTGCTTCTGGTTTGCTGAGGGGTTCTACAGGCGTCCCTTGCGCCACCGGACTAAATCCGCTGGTTCCGGCAGAATTCTTTGCCTTAATCCAGACATAATAGGTTATCCCATTTGTCAAACCGGTAATAACAGAGTTGGTATCAGTTTCATTACTATCACCGGTAAATTTAACTGCGGCGCTACTCTTATTTTCCGTATGATACCAGACTTCGTAACCGGTAGCTCCACTTACGGGCAGCCAGGTTACAGTTATCTGTTTATCTGCCGGAGTTTAAACCGGAGTATCAGGCGCTGAAGGAATAGTCGGCCCTTTACTTCCCCCTCCGCCTCCGCCTCCACAGCCTGCTAGGCATAATAATGTCATGGTCAATAAAAGAGTAATTATAACGTTTTTTGCCATAGATCGTTCTTTTTTCATTTTTACCTCCTTAATCCCATAAAAACAAATACCGTCGATAATTATAAGGTTGCTGGAACTTATTTACAAGTATGATTTTTTTTGGACGTTTTGGTAGTTAAAAATGTCAAGTCTGACCCGGGGCGCCCTATTCTCCTTTGAGTCCCCGGATGCGCAAGGCAGAACGTTAAACCTGGGTGAAACCGTAATCTTACAGGATGAAATCAACTCTTTCATCACCGAACTTCGGGAACGGGATATTATCGTTACCGCATTGCATAATCACTGGTTATTCGATGAACCCAGGTTGTTCTATATTCACTGGGAATCAATCGATCAACCCTTGGACTTTGCCAGGAAAGTGGCTGAAAGTTTCAAAGTCCTTCAATATTAAGATCAGTTTCCAACAAATAAATAATGGAGCTTCCCAAAAAGAAGCTCCTTTTTATCATCACCGTAAGGGGCGTAAAAACTCGTTTACAATTTTAGCTCTCTTCCTCCCCAAAAACTGTAGCCGCCTCCACCTGCAATTCCCCTTCAAAAATTCCGACACTTACCGTATCGTGCC
Organism: Bacteroidota bacterium; assembly: GCA_050261255.1. GTDB lineage: Bacteria > Bacillota > UBA4882 > UBA8346 > UBA8346 > JAAYHS01. The sequence goes on along the minus strand of JBLNDC010000073.1, from coordinate 7,297 downwards.
GGTCGTAAACCGCCGGTTTGGCGTATTTACCGTCTACTTGAATGGTAAAAACCATGATCGTCCGGTCCAAAGGTTGGACCAGCCAATACTCTTTAACACCAACCCTTTCATATAAATCTAATTTAATCTTCATATCCTTGGCCGCTGTATGGGGAGATAGGATCTCGATCACCAGATCAGGTGCGCCCAGACAGCCTTTATCATCCAATTTTGAATGATCGCAAACTATCGTTAAATCCGGCAGAACCACTGTACGGACCATTTCTTCCAGCTCATCCCCCTGAGGCAGCCTAACGTCAAACGGAGCTAAATACACCTTGCAACTCTTATTCTTCAAATAATTGGCGAACTGTAAATATAACTCGCCCAATATTTCCTGGTGTTTCCGGGAAGGCGCGGGAGACATATCGTAAGGAACCCCGTCAATCAGCTCCCAACGCTGATCCTCGGGCCATTTTTCATAGTCGCCGTATGTAAAAGTTTCTTTGGACGCCGCGCAAGGATTGGTTTCCCTAACCTTAAAACTCACGCCATCACCTCCAAACTAAACTTGTTAAATTTAATTCTAGATAATCCTTATTTTTCCTGCAATTTACTAAACTCAGCCATACCGGTGGCCAACGCTAGGTTGAAATCTTGGATTTCTACGGAGTTAATGGTGCTTATCAAGTAATTACTAATACTATTTGCTGATTATCGGGAAGCATTTGGATAAACTTAGCTAGATCATAGATCAGTAGAAACGGCCTCAACAGCCGTTTCTCTCTTTTAATCCCCCCAACCATAAAAAACCCGGTTCGCTTTATAATTGTGATAAATATCGATTTTACTGGTTACTTCATAAGGAGAATGCATCGCTAATATCGGAACCCCGCAGTCAACCACTTCCATTCCTAGATTGGCCAAATATTGAGCGATGGTACCGCCTCCTCCCTGGTCAACCTTGCCGAGCTCGCCGGTTTGCCAGGCAATACCATTGTCATTGAAGAGTTTTCTTAACGCCGCTAAATACTCGGGGTTAGCGTCGCTGGCTCCCGCCTTGCCTCTGGAGCCGGTGTATTTCTGAAGCACGATTCCTTTTCCCATAAAAGAGGCGTTACGTTTATCCTGGACCCCTTCAAAATTTGGGTCCACCCCGGGATTGACATCGGCTGAAAGCATCTTCGAATGGGATAGACAGTTGCGTAAGATCAAATCATGATAATTATCGGTCGAACTGTAGGCGCAAATCGTAGCCAGAAAATTCTCGAAAAAGCTGGATTGAGCCCCGGTATTCCCCACGCTGCCGATCTCTTCCTTATCGGTCAACAGGCAAACCGCTGTCCGTCCTACCTCATTCAAGTCTAGGAGCGCCCGAAAAGCGCCATAGGAACAGACTCGATCATCCTGGCCATAGGCGCCGACTAGCCCCCGGTCCAAACCGATGTCTTTTGCTTTAAATGCCGGGACGATTTCCAGTTCGGCGGAGACGAAGTCTTCCTCGATCAGACCGTATTTTTCATTCAACAGTCTGACAAGATTCAGCTTCACCTTATCCTCCACCTTCTCATCCTGATAAGGAATTGAGCCAAAAAGCAAGTTTAACCCCTCGCCGGTGATCCCTTCGCTCATCTTCTTCTCCATCTGGTCATGGGCCAGATGCGGCAGTAAGTCGGTAATGGTAAAGGTAAAATCATCGGTTTCATCGCCGATAGCGATGTTGACAGTCTCTCCGTTTTGCTTGATAATGACTCCGTGAAGCGCGAGGGGAATCGTCACCCATTGGTATTTCTTAATACCTCCGTAATAGTGGGTTTTCAACAAAGCCAATCCGGTGTCCTCATACAACGGGTTCTGTTTCAAGTCAAGGCGGGGCGCATCAATATGGGCTCCGATGACATTTGCCCCTTCAGTAAGGTTTTTTTTGCCGATAATAGCTAAAATAATCGACTTTTGATGGTTGATGGCATAGACTTTCATTCCCGGTCGTAACTGCTGATGGGATTGAATCATTTCTTCCAATGGAAGAAAACCGGCTGCTTTGGCTTGGATTTCCGCTTCCGCAACGAATTCCCTTTCGGTCTTGGCCTTATTCAGAAAATCCTTATATCCCTCGGCAAAGGAAAAAGCAGTTTCTTTCTCCTCAGTTCCCGTCCGTTCCCAAGCATTTTTGGGATTATACATTAACCTCTCTTGCAGCAACTGCCCTTCGGTTTTATCCATCGTAAATCACTCCTTAATAATAATTTGAGTTCTACCGCAAACAGCGGTCCAGCATATTTCCAAGTTTAAGTTATTTAATAGTAAAACGAGGTATGATATCAGAATCCCAGCGGAAACTTATTGCTTAAAATTCTGTACCTTCCTTCCTTTTCCTCTAATTTACTAAAAACACGGCTTACTTTTCCCATCCTCCTTCTCATTTATTAATAGTTTCTACTTATCTTCACAAACAAAAACACGGAAAGCATGTTCCGTGCTTACGAGACTTTTGTAGCTTTGATAAACAGATACTCCGTTTCCGCTCAGGTTCGTTCGGTGACTTCAACCTCGGCCGGGGCACCGATCGGCATTATAAGGAATTTCGTTATCTTTCATTCACTGCTTTATTGTGTCCAAAAAGCTTCGGTCCACATACTTTTCAACCGGCATAGTTCGTTTGATCAACCCCATCTCCAGCATTAATTGTTGCGAATCTTCCCAAGCCTTCAAGTCAGAATAGCCGAGGCCGTGGGTTTTGGTTAATTCATTCTCCCAAAGTTTGAGTGATTCCCGAAAGACTTTCTTCTCAGTCTCCCGCTGTTCCGGACCGATCTCTTTCAAGTATTGGAAACAGATTGCTAGGCTCTCCTCGGGATGATCCAAGGTGTAACGCATTCCTTTGAGCGTCGCTTGGACCATCTTGGCAACTAGTTTCCGGTTCTTTTTGACTGTGGTTTCTCCAGTGATCAAGCCATGGCCTACCAGTGAAAAGTAGTCCCAAGCTGGAATCCGGGTGACCTGATAACCTGCTTGTTCCAACTTGAGCGGCTCATTGTTGGCGAATCCGACCACCGCATCCACCCTGCCTGAAGTCAGTGACGAAATCTGAGTATAACCGATATCGACCAATTTCACTTCCGTTTCGGGAATTCCGGCCCGGTTTAAAATGGCTTTGATCGCCAATAAATTCGTGCCATATAGAGGCAGGCCGACCTGCTTACCGATTAGATCCTGTGGTTTAGTGATTCCCGAATTTTTCAAGGCAACCACCGCCGGCGGAAATTTAGCATATAAACTCAGCAGATAAACCACGGGAATGTTCTGGGAACGGGAAGTGATGACTTGATCACCGCCGGCGATGGCGAAATCCATTTGTCCGGTGGCCACCAACTGCAAGGCGTCAATATCCATCCGGTAATCGAAGGCCACATCCATTCCAAGTTCCTTGAAAAAGCCCTTCTCCTGAGCGACATACCAGGGGGCGAATTGCACATTGGGAATATAGGTCATCCCGATGGTGATTTGGCGGGGTTGAGGGGATTGATTAGCGATCAAAGCTACGGTAAATACGGCGCCAATAATCAGGACCCCTGCGATTATTAGATTACGTTTCATGAAAAACCTCCCCTATTTTGAATGTCTTTTCCACGGCATTAGGAGCCGTTCCAAGAGGGATAAGGCGGCATAAAAACCGAATCCCAAAATAGCCAAGGCGATTAAACCGATGAAGATCAGCGGCGTGTCGAATGTTCCCCGGGCTAAGTTGACCAGATAGCCGAGGCCTTTCCCCGAACCAGAAAATTCGCCGACCACCGCTCCGATGACCGAGAGCGTTAAACCCATTTTTAAACCGCTGAATAAAATCGGCAGGGAAGAAGGGACCTCCAGTTTGAAGAAGATTTCTCGGCGACCGGCCCCCATGATCTCCAACAGCTCCCGTAAACGGGGATCGGTCTCCTTCAAGCCAACCAAGCCATTGGTGACCACTGGGAAAAAAGCGACCAATGCCGCTATTAGAATCTTCGAGGTCAGGCCGAACCCAAACCAGATGACCAGTAACGGCGCTAACGCGACGATCGGCACTGCCTGAATTCCAACCACTAACGGCGTTAATAACCGGTCGAGCACCGGATGGCGGTACATAAAGTAACTCAACGGCAGGGCGAGCAGGGAACCGATTAAAAAGCCGCCAAAGGCCTCGGAGAAAGTAATTAAAAAATGTCCGGAAAGGGAATGGTCTTCCTGCCAGAATACTATGTAACGCTCCAAAACTTCTATAGGCGATGGCAGGATGAAGGTATCGTAAAATTTGGCTATTAGCTGCCAGACCCCGATGAAGCCCGCTAATCCGAGGAGTGGTATTAAAATTTCACTGGTTTTTGGTAATCCGCTATGCTTGTCTGCCATCATAATCTCCCCATCCGGTTTCGAGCAGTTCTTGAACAATTCCAACCAACCGGCTGAACTCCGGGTGACTCATCATCTTTAAATTGCGGGGCTTGGGTAGGTTGATCCGGATTTCCCCCAAAGCCCGGCCGGGCTTTTCGCCCATGACAACTACTTTGTCGGAGAGAAAAACAGCCTCAAAAATATTGTGGGTCACTAATAGGATGGTAATCCCGGTTTGCTTTTGAATCCTTAGTAATTCCAAATGGAGCTGATTACGGGAGAAGGCATCCAAGGCGGCAAATGGTTCGTCCAAGAGTAAAATCGCGGCGTCGCCCACCAAAGCCCTGGCCAAGGCGGCCCGTTGCCGCATGCCACCGGAAAGCTCCCGGGGATATTTGGTCTCAACTCCGGTCAAATTGACCAAGTGCAGCACTTTGCGGGCTTTTGCTAAAATTTCCGATTGGGTAAAGGATTGATGAAGTTCCAAGGGTAGACAGATATTTGCGACGACAGTCCGCCAAGGTAGCAATAGAGAGTCTTGGGGAACAAAACTCAGGTTTGACCAGCCGGTTTTTTCGGTGGACCGCGCCACCGTGATTTCTCCCGAATCAGGCGTTAACACTCCGGCAATTAACCGGAGCAAAGTCGACTTTCCACAACCGCTAGGACCGACTATACTCACAATTTCGCCGGTTTCCACCGTTAAATTAACCTCGTTCAATTCGGGACATTCCGGTGAAGTGAATGCCAGTGAAGCATCTCTAACTTCAATTGCTTTCATTTGCCTAAGAAACCATCCAATTAAATATAAAAATAAAAACCCTGATTGTCTAATCAGGGCATCCTCAAGCAGAACATTTCCTTCTTTTATCCGGACTTTACCGTCGGTTCTGGAATCGCACCAGATCAGCCAAATAGCTCGTGGACTTGAGAAAATCTCTTACCACCGGTCGGGAATCAGCTTCCGCTTCACCCTGCCCTGAAGGACATATCAAATTATTACTTCTCAATTATTTTACTATCAACCGCCAGACTTGTAAAGCCCTTTTAGGTTATGTTTTGGTAGCCAATTCCCTGATTTAACCATTGATTTTACTCCCGCTCCCGTCTTCCCCGGCGGCTATAACCTCCAAATATCTGGGCAAGCGCTCTTTCATCTCCCGCACATGGCTGATAACTCCCACCATCCGATTTTTATCATGCAGTTTCTCCAACGCATTCATCACCTTGTCCAACTTCTCCTCATCCAAACTGCCGAATCCTTCATCCAAGAAGAAAAAACCCAACGGATATTTCCCACGCAGCTGAATCTTTGAGGAGAGGGCTAAGGCCAGGGCTAGAGAAGTCATAAAGATCTCCCCGCCTGAAAGGGAATTGATCATCCGCCTGGCGCCACCATTATAATCGTCGCGGATCACAAACTCGCAGTCCTTTTCCTTGGCAAGCTCCAGGGCATACCGTTGCCCGGTCAGACGGCCCAATTGATAGGAGGCTTCCAAGGTCATCTCCCGTAGATGCTCCTGGGCTAGAAAGGAAACAAACCGCCGCCCCCGGATGAGGCCCAGCAGGTCTTCAGCCAGACCCTTTCGCTTTTCCGCCCTAACTTTCCGCTGTTGCAGTTCATTCCAACGCTCCTGTTTGCCGCGGAGTTCCTCCAACCGCTTTTGAGCAAGGGCGGTTTCGGTCTTGAGTTGCTCCAATGCTTGGAAATGTTTTTCCCGTTCTATTTTAAGCTCTTCAAAGTCAGCCGCTTCGAAACGGCGATGATTAATTTCCCGTTCAAGCTGCTCCAGCTCGCTCCGGGACACAGCAACCTCTTGCCGGTATAGCTCCAGATGTTGGCGGATGGTTTGTCTCTCTACCGGATCTAATAAAGCCGCTTCCGCTTCTTCCAAAGTATTAAAACCGGCATTTTTTTGTCCGTTGGTCAAACGTACTGCAACGGCTCCCAGCTCATTCCGGCTTGCGTTTACAGTCGCATTCAAGGCGGCGATTTCCCGGGCTAGGGTTTCCATAGCGATCCGCGCTTCCGCTGCTTTGCTCTTTCGATCCTTGACAGCCGTATCGATTTGCTCATATTTTTGGGACAAATCGCGAATTAAGTCATTCAGATCTGCACCGCCAGTAATTTGATTTATTCCCTCAATTATCTCTTCCAGCTGCGACTGATAATTGGCCAACTCCGCTTGAAGGGACGCCTCTTTGATCCTATCGTTCTGATAGGAATCATTCAGCTTTTGGAGTTTTTCATTCAAGTCGCTTTGAGTTTTCCGCAATTTTTCCCGTTCTTCATCGAGCCGCTGTAATTGTTTTTCAAAATCTATAAACTCCTGCTTCCGCCGGCGCAGCTCATCCCGACTATATTTTCCCCGGGCCTTTTCGAATTCGGCGGCCGTGTTTTTAAGTTCGTCCTCGATTTCCTCCAGTTGTTCCCGGGACTCCTTGACCAGGGATTCGTTGGTGAGCCAATCATGCCATATCTTTAACAGTTCCCCTTCCCAGTCCCGGACTTTGCGGAGTCTGTCCTCTACTGCCTTGATCTCACTCTCGATCCCACCCAACTCCCCGGTAGCTTGCGCCGGTAAAGGATGTTCTCGGGACCCGCAAACCGGGCAGGGTTCGCCGTGATGAAGTTCCTTAACCAATTCCGCCGCCGAGTTGGCGATTAAAGCACGTTGTTGCTTCTTTCTAGCCTCGTCCACCTCTTTTTCTACCTGATCGCGAACGGCTTTTGCGTATTTTTCAAGGTCGACACCGGCTGAAACCGTTTGCTCCGGCGACATCTGGTGAACTAGCCCGAGCAGAGTGGTCCATCTGTTCTCATTCTGAGATTTCCGTTTTGTATGAAGGTCATTAGCCTCTTGATAACGCTTTTCGATTCCTTCGAGACGGACCAATACGATCAGAGCGTTCTCAACCGCTTCCTTCTCATCCGGGTCGATGACCA
>JBLNDC010000072.1:0-3345 GCA_050261255.1 Bacteroidota bacterium | reverse complement strand
CCGTTCAACACCCATCCGACTTTCATAATCAAGATCAACAAAATTGTAGTACGAATTCCCGGCAGGGTAATATGCCACATCTTGGTATAACGGTTTCCACCATCCATTTCGCAAGATTCGTAGAGCTCCGGGTCAATAGTGGACATGGCCGCCAGATAAATGATGGAATCCCACCCGACTTCTTTCCATATATTTGCAAACGTATTGACCCACCAAAAATACTTCGGTTCCCCCAGCCATAAAATTGGCCTCTGAATGATACCTAAACCCATTAACACGTTGTTTAATGTTCCATCTGCTCCAGTTGATAATATTCCTTGAATTAGTTGGCAAACAATGACCCAACTCAAAAAATGGGGTAGATACGATATTGTTTGGGTGATGCTTTTAAATAACCGCCGCCGTATTTCATTGAGCAGTAATGCAAATCCAATGGCGCAAACAGTCCCAAAAAACAAGGTTAAAAGAGACATGCAAACCGTATTTCTAAAGGTCTGCCAAAAGGTAGGATTCTGCAACAGAAATTTAAACTGATCCCAACCCACCCAAGGTGAACCGAGGTATCCCTTATAAGGTAGGAAATTTTCAAAAGCCATAACCCATCCTCTCAAAGGCAGATAGCTAAAGACAAAAGTGATAATCATACACGGGATGATCATGATGAAAAGTTCTTTTTGTTCGATATATTTATTCCGCTTTTTCTCCGGTTTCAATAATCTTACTATTTTTTCTTGCATTGCCGGATTATTTTCGCGCCGATTATAATCGACCATCAGCCTCGCTCCTTAACAGTCAACATCAATTGAATTCCTTTTTATTAAAATAAATGATGGAGAGAAAGGATATCCCCTCCGCCCTCCATCATTCATTCTTCAACCAGAAATCATTGGCTCATCAAATATTAATTATTTACCCATTCTTTCCTTAATCAGCCTATTGACCTCATCCAAGTAAGGTTGCGGGTTGCTGGCTTTGAAATCAACTAAAAACTTCTCCCACAAACCATCGTATTCATCAGGCTTCACCATTATCAAACGCGGATAATACTTTCTGAGAACATCATTCATCGCGGTATTCGCTACCTTCGCCGGGCTTCCATCCGCAATCGGCATAGCCCACACCGGATAATATGCGGCGCGTTTAACGGGCGGGGAGAGTAACTGCGCCGGATAATTGATCTTTAAAGCTGTTAGAAATCCAATATCGTACTCTGACTGAGACGCTTTATATTCGGCTGCAGAGTCGAGAGGCCCACAGGGACTCCCATCTGCATATAGTCCTTGCTGCTTTGGTGAGTAGGTCCACAGGGTATTGCCGGTCAGATCGCGCTGCTTTGCGGTATCCCGGGTTATCTCACGACGGGCTTGTGTAAGAACTTTATCGTTTTTACCGACTTTTTTAAAATCCTTACCTTCGATACCCCACTGCAGGTAATCCTGAACATCCCTCCGCAGCAACCAGTCGAAGAATTCCAGCAAACGCTCGGGGTTCTTGCATTTCTTCGTAATTCCGATGCCATTGATTCCAGGGATAATTCCGTTTGGAGCATCGAGATACCCATCCTTTACACCGGGGTTGGCAATGGGAACCGAAACATAAGTCCGGTTAAATTTCTTATCCGATTTCAATACGTTCTCGGCGGTATATCTGAAGTCCCAGTACTGATCGAACATACCGAGCACTGCGCCGGTTGACAGTCTGGAGATATACTGGTCATAGCTTTCGGTAAAAGTCTCAGGTTCGATAATACCTTTATGGAATTCCTCGTTTAACTTTTTATAATAAGTTTTGGCAGTATCGGTAATTTGGTAGAAAGATGCAACATAGGTTTTGGGGTTAACATAAACATCCCCGTCGTTGCCGGCGCCCATTAGATGTTGGGCCGGGTTACGCAGGCAGAAGTCCCTCCAGCCATCACAAAGAATTTCAAAGCCAATCGTTTTTACACCATCGATAGTTGGGTGCTTGGCTTTATAGTTTTCAATCATCTCAAAGTAGTCATCAATGGTATGGGGTATTTTATAGCCGTTCTCTTCGATGACGGCCTTCTGCATGAAGAACCCGGAACCCCCATTCTCAAAGATCGGTGTGGTCGTACTGACGTTATAGAGTTCAAGACTATATATATGACCATCTTTCGAAGTCATATACTTTGCAAATGGAGAATACAACGCATTCAAATTCGAATATTTTTTGAGTCTGGTTTCGAGGGGAATAAAGGCGCCCGCATCAATAAATTTTGTATTCGCATCGCCGCAAAAAATGGCATCCGGATAATCTTCACCTGCAATCATGACGCCTATCTTTTCATTCAAATCGCCCACCAAAAATTCGTAATTAATTGTAACGCCTGTCAGTTGGGTTATTTTCTTTAGAACAGGATTTGTTTTGGCAGGGACAAGGCCCGGGTCACGAACAAAAACCGTAAAGGTGACCGGTTTCTTGTAATTAGCCATGTAAGGTAATCCGGTCTCCTTATCCTTCGCTGTTGCAGCGAAAGAGCTAGATAGCCCGATGGAAAGAACCAACACCAACATCATCAACAATATCCATGCTTTACTAAACTTTTTCATTTTGAAGTATCCACCCTTCCTTCATTTTGTTAATTATTCGCAAACCGGTTGTTACCTAATTTTAACACGCGACAGGTTACGAGTCATTCCAAAAAAAATACTTCAAACTCCATTTTCTAAACCTCTCTATTGACATCTTTTATTACCTAAAATTGATAAAGCCATACCCGGATATAAGAAGCTTTACAGCATATTCAGCGAAGTCCTGTGTTTCGAGCTTATTATTTGACAGATTAGCAAAATCCTATGAAAATCGCAGGAATTTGACCTTAGTCTTTTATACGGAGGGGTAAACCCGTTATTTGAAGCCGGATCTTTTGTAAAGCCGGTCAACTTCGATAGTTAGTTGACCGATTTGTTAATAAAGGTTTTAATTTCTGAATCGCGTCTCATCCGCATCATTCCGATTTTATTATTATATTCAGTAAAAATAAGCCGGAAGTCGGTATTCCGAGGCGAGTTCGAAGAGGGTTTTGTTTTTTTAAGTTCATTCGAACATTTTACTCTTGGTTCAGATTGCAGTGCTTAATTGGGAAAGGGAAAGAATTGATCTATGAGAGATTCAAAGAGACAAATGCTACTGAACAGGTTGCTAAATAACTTATCCATATCACAAAAGATGATGCTCATTTTTGTGGGTTGTGTTATTTTGCCGTTACTCATTCAAAATATATTTTATTACAGTACCACCGAAAAAAATATCCAAAACGGAGTAATACAAAAATTAACCCATTCATTAAGTGAAAAAACAAGCAAGGTGAATGGATGTATA
>JBLNDC010000071.1:0-4642 GCA_050261255.1 Bacteroidota bacterium | reverse complement strand
GGCCTTCTTTTGTGGCGAGTGCATATAGGGCAAACTTTAACGCAGCCTTTTTATGGGTTGCCGCTTGTGGAATAACCAGAGCCGAACCGCCGAAGTTACCGGTACATCCCGGTCTAAATGATGGCGGAACTGCTACTTTCCATTTTCCTTCGGTTTCGGGGGCAGTGGATTTCAGCAAGCCGCTGAACCAGCCGCCGGCGAAGAGTGTGGCGATTTTACCGTTCTTAATCGCAGAATTCCAGGCTGGGCTCCAAGGAGTGGCATTTACTCCGATTCCGGAATCAACCATATCTTTTAACTTTTGAAGCACAGCTAAAGCTTGAGGATCTTTATCAACAATTACATTACCTTTTTTGTCGAAGATATTGCCGCCAGCCTGCACAAGCATCGGTTCGTAGTACCAATTGCCCATTTCATAGCTGGTATAAGGGAAAAATGTCGCATATTGATCGCCTTTAGTTAGCTTTTTGCCTGCAGCGATGAAATCATCCCAGGTCTTGATGGAGTTTACGTCTACACCAGCTGCCGCGTAAAGATCGGCCCTGTAAAACATGGTATATGGGCCTACATCCCAGGGAATCGCATAAGTTTTGCCTTTATAGGTTACTCCGGAAACTGCCCAATCTGTAAAATCTTTAGCGTGGGGTTGGAAACTCTTAGTAAGGTCGGCTAATACTCCCTTTTTACTTGCAAAACTAAATACACCATTGCCCAAATTAACCGATGCCAGATCCGGTCCGCCCGACCCTGCGGTAGCAGCAGCCAGGATCTTCGGGTACATTTCATCCCATCCGATCTTGGTTACCTGTATTTTAATATTGGGGTTTTGGCTGGTGAAAGCAGGAGCCAATTGTTCAAGGGCATCAGCCGAACTGCCGTAAGCCCAAAGATCGACTGTTTCGACTTTATCCTTCGCCAATAAAAGACCGGAAGCGGTAACAAGAATAACGAGCGATAATAAAGCAAGTAACAAGTTCTTCTTTTGCAACACAATAATGCCTCCCTTTTTTTATTTTAAAAACCAAAGATTAGATAATTAAATTATCCCCTCCTTTCTTCAACTGGCCTAAAGTTGTTAATGAAATGATTAACCAAAGAAAAGTTGCTGGGATTATTAAATATCCCAATGGGACTTTAACCTAAAATTAATTATATAGTTAGACACTACTTTCGTCTTGTAACAAATGTCATCATTTTGTAATTAAAAATTAACGACCCATGACAAATGTCATGGGTCGCTATTCAAGGTAACAGTTATCAGTTTAAAGGGTCGCTTCGGCATCCCAAGGCAGATTAATTCGGATAATAAAACCCTTTTGAGTGGCGGAATCCACCATTAATGATCCTTCCAAAGCTTCGACTCTTTCCTTAATTCCCATAAGTCCACAGCCCAGATTGATCATATCCGTTCCCAAACCGTTATCACTGATAACCAGATTGATTCGTTGATTTTTTAAACTAAGTTTAATCATTACCCGATTGGCTTGCCCATGCCGGAAAGAATTGATCAAAGCCTCCTGAATGACGCGATAAATTACCTGTTCATATACTTTTCCCAATTGTTCGGGGGTCTCTCTGCAAAACGAAACTTCCACTCCGGTAGCTTGGGTAAATGCATCCAATAAATCAGGGATTGCCTGCAAATGATTGATTTCCACCTGGGGGCGCATAGCCCTTACCGCACGTCTGACTTCAGATAAAGCTAGTTTAGCTTGTTCGATTCCTTTATTCAACTTTTCCAAAGCTGCCGCTTTTGAATCCCGGACTAATAATTCCCTGGTCAAGTCTAAAATCATAATCAAATTGGTCAATATATATCCTACCGAATCATGAATCTCCCGGGAAATTCGATTTCGTTCATTGATTATGCTTTCATGCTTGGTCCTGAGCGTATATTCCTGAAGTTTTAAATTAGTCTCAACTAAAAAAATATTAGACTGCCGATAATCTTGCATTTTATGTACAGTTTTTTTCAAATACTGATTCATTGTACCCAAAATTAAACCGACTAATAAAACGATTACACATTCAATCCAGAGATTGATTAAGTCAAGTATTTTGGGGGCGGGATGATAATAACTCCAAGTATAATTAATAACCAATCTTTGAAGGGTCATCAAAAATATTAATATACCGCTCACGATTATCCCCAAACTGCGCGGCATAAATAAAAAAACCTCGCCAATAATTGAACATACTAGCCAGGAAAAAATCGACATTTGATTCGGCATCGCTGTAAAGATCAATAAAGCTATAATACTGCGTAAACTAAAACCCCATGCCAAAATCCATTTCAATGGAATACTATACATAATCACTGCCAAACAAGCGGAAGTAATTAATAAGCCGAAAAACTGTATATTCCAGCGCTCGGGATATCCGGTATGCGGTCCGCAAAAAAAAGATATTCCGACAAAAACATGGATAAGTAAGACAATGAGAGCTATAAATACCCTCACAAGAACAAACTTAGCCGATCCCAAATCGGCTGGGGTATCTGTTTTATCTGTTTCTTTCATTTCATTCCATGTTCCAATGCATATTTTATAGCTTGAGCCCGATCTCTCAAATTCAGCTTAGCATAAATACTACTGACATGATTACGGACGGTCCCTTCAGTCAGATGCAATTTTTCTGCAATCTCTCGATTATCATAACCATAAGCAATTAATTCCAATACCTCATATTCACGAACGGTCAATATCTCCCGGACCTGCAAATTAAGTCGTAATGATTCATCAGAAATTTGGTTGGAAGTTAATTTCTTAACCACTTTCGCAGCCACATCCGGGGTCATGAGGACACCACCATGATATACGCTTAGAATAGCCATCTCAACCTCGGAGGAAGGGATATCTTTTAAAATAAAACCGGCAGCCCCAAGTTTCAGCGCTTCAATAACATATTCATCGTCATTAAACGTCGTAAGCATTATAATACGGCATTGCGGACATTTTTCCCTGATTTTCCGGGCACTTTCCACACCATCCATTACTGGCATTCGAACATCCATCAAAACAATATCCGGTCCGTATTCTAATGCGGATTTCCAACCTTCTTCACCATTGGCTGCTTGAGCAACCACCTTGATGTTGGGGTTTCTTATTTCAAGAGCTATTCCCAGACTTTCTCGGAATAATTGTTGATCATCAACGAGTAAGACCCGGATAGGTTCCAGTCGAATCACTCTTCTCTTTAAATATTGATTTATATTTTAATTAAGACAAAAAAATTCTAAACCCTCATGAAAAAAGTATATCACTATTTACTGAAGTTGATCTACCTTTTTCTATGTTTTACAATTTTACAAAAAAATACCATGGTTATCTCCCGCTTAATAATAAATATTCACCCATTCAATGACTGGTCGCACCAAAAGTCGGATTCAATACATATTAAAACAATTATAGAGCATAATTCGTTATGGTGAAAATTTTTTACGCCAAATTTCTTTTCGGAAATTTTTATAGCGATCGGGTTTGGACTTCGCCCTTCAAACTTCTCACATCCAGTATCTTTCACAGATTGTCCTAATATTCCGAAATTAAGAACCGATTTGAGAGGGATTTGTACTTGAGATTTTTTGTTAGTTTTCTATTGATAATTTTAATCTCTTTTTCAGTTTTAGGTTTTGACTTAAGCCTAAAAGAAGTTGAAAAGAAAATGGCTCAAGGAGGCTATCTTGATACGCTTTACGCATCATACTGGGCTGCTGACCAGGGAGAAGCAATTATTCCAATCTTGGAGGAGATGCTTTATCAACCAAAAAAATATCAAACAGAACCCTTCGAAGCCACCAGCGCCTACCCATTTAACGTGATTTGGGCCCTGGCCCATATTGATTCCAATCGTTCTCTAAAAATCTTGATAAGATTTTCTGGTTGGACAACTAAAATTTTTAATAAAGATGTTGCCGGGCTCGCAATCAAAGGATTCCAATTGCGGCGGACCAAACAAAGTAAAATCTATGGTGTATTGGTAAGAACGCAGGCGAAATTGTTGGAACGGCCCAGTGAAAGCGCTCTAGTACTTAAATTATTGCAATCCGGTCAAAGTGTTAGAGTATTAAAACCCCACCTCGAAAATCAAAAATAATAAGGGCCGCGAAGCGGCCCGGCAGTCTTTGATTACATTGAACTCACCCCTCAGGGGGATCGGGGATATCTTCAAAGGTTTGGCGGGGATTTCACCTCTTTTATATGAAATATATGAAAAACGTGGTTCTCAGTTATCAATTTCCACGGAAATACCGGAGCTGTCCGCTGAAATATTGATTCGCCCGAAATGGCGGCGCCGGGATTCGGGATCGTCTTTAACGGGTGCGGGCGCGCGAGTTTCCCTGTCATATTGATATAAATTCCACCGATCCATGACCGCCCCGATCTTACCCTCATAGTAGTCTCCGCCTAAATGATTGTAGCCCAAATCGGCAATCTCCCGTACGAACTCTTTGGAGGCTTTTTGAGGAGACGCGCCGGATGCAATTCGTCTTTGGTAATTGGCCCGGGCTTGTCCGTATTTTCGAATGATCAAGTCGCATAAATAATTAATTGCTTCCCTCCGGGAGGCGAACCGCCGGTACCAATTGTCATACCGGGCATTCTCTTGATAAATATTGCGGTCTCCCCCACGGCTTGCAATG
>JBLNDC010000070.1:0-3063 GCA_050261255.1 Bacteroidota bacterium | reverse complement strand
TAAACCGGAATCGGTGTCCAGTTTGACCGAAATATGCAATCTCATCTTGTCTTCAATCGATTTTTTTAAAAATGCTTCGATTGAAGTTTGGAAAAATGTTAATTCACGGATTCAGGACTTTTTAATGTATAGTCTTTTTTTTAGGTCAGTATTAACGACCATAAGGAAATTCTTTTTGCTATTGTTAAAGCTCCTTCATGATCTCCAGAAAATCATCCAATCCATAAGCTCCATCCAACGGGTTCTGATCAAACACCATGAAATATTTATAACGGTCGCTCCCGGCCTTATTGGCCCAAGCCTGCCCCAGTTTCAGCTTCATCTTGGAATCGGAATTGTCCCTATCATCGCCTTTGGCCTCTATGACCACCACTTTATGGCGCTTGGTCAAAACAATATAATCAGGATAATGATTGATAAAACCGTTGATTGCAAACTCCTTCTTTTCAAGATTACGATGCCAAAATAAAACATTATCGAGATTAGCCACTTCATTGATTACCTTTAATTCAAAATCATTACCGCGTTCTTCTTCTGCATAAAGCGAATTTTTAATTCCGGCAATCGTTTTGTCGCCGGGATGAATCGTTTTCGAAAAAGTTTTGGTCTCCCGGATAAAAATACGGTCTGTATCTAGTTGGCGGTAAAATTCCGCCTCAGCATGTTCTACCATGAGTTTTGAGATTTTAGTTTTGATGATTTCGGCATACCGGTATGGGTTCTCTTTAAGTTCACCGATTTGGTCGGGATCTAAACTATCAATTACCCGCTTGATATAATTTTTAATGTCCCGGTCGGCTAAAGTATCAATTTTGCGGATCTTATCAAAAATCAATTCCGTGTAATGCTTAATTTGAACTTCTTCAGGTTGGGTTGCAATATAGCGCAACAATTCTTCACGAATTTGAGGAGCGGCTTTTTCAAATCTGGGAACAAATTCATCAGAGGTATCAACAATATAAATCGGTGAACCGGTATTGGAAAAATTGATATTGATATCGGATTTGGCGAGACTAAACCCTTTAAGCAAACATCCTTTGTCTAGCGGATATTCATTTTCACTGGAATTAAACAACTCCCAATTTAAAGTCAAATCTGGAAGTTTTACAAAAAACTCCGGCCAATGAACTTGTAAGGCCTCTTCTTTGTATAAATCCCGTAGTTCCGATTTGCTCATAGCGCCACCCAGTTCCGTAGGATATTTGTCTTCGATATTTTGTTCCTTGGCTTTATTCTCATATTCTTTAGCCGCGGTTAAAGCCGAAGACTCTAATTCCGACATTGCCGGTTCAACACTTTGATCCGGGTTTTGGGTTGAAGTATTGGGGTTAAAAGTAATTCGTTCCGTTTCTAACTGCAATTCCTCCGAATCAGCATTTTCTGAAGCAATCGGCAGGGTTGACTGAGCCGGTTGATCCGGTTTTGGCTGTGTTTCAGCCGGGGATACTTCTGCTGTGCGGTAATCCTTTTCGCTGAAACCGGCTTTATTTAAAGCTTTGACGATATTTTCGAGCGTATCCAGAAAACGGTCGGAAGCGGTAAAGACATAGGACATATTTAATAACTGATCTTGATGACGTTTTGCATAAGGTTGCCTTAATATCCGGCCCAAAATCTGTTCCACATCCACAGCCGAGGCTTTATTGGCAAGCGAGGCCAATATATAAGCAAAGGAACAATCCCAGCCTTCTTTTAATGCATTAACCGTAATAATATAACGGATCGGGCATTCAGGGTCCAACAAGTCCCAATTCTTAAGCTCATTGATTTCTGCAGTCTTGATGGCAATCCGGTGGGGTTCGATCCCAAGATCGATCAATTTTTGTTTGATCTTTTCAAAAGTAGTATTATCCTCATTACTCCTTGGCTGCGCTTGGAATAAAACCATCGGCCGGATGTACTCCCCGCCCTTTTCCATCCCGGCGTTAGCCCGAATCTCCAATTTTTGTTGCAAGTTCAAGGCATCGTTGATTACATCAGTCACACTATGATGGTTATAGACTACCACCGGCAGCTTGACCATGTTCTCCTGTTTTAATTGCAATGGACTTACATAGGAGATGATATTACTGTTCTTGCGCGGGGTCGCCGTTAAATCCAGGATAAAACAGGGGTTAAGGTTGCGCAGCATTTCCACGCTGAGGTCGCTTTCGGCATTATGGCTCTCGTCCACGATACAAACCGGATTGAGCTGATTAATTACTTGAATCAGCGCCGATTCGTCAATATCCGGCAACAGGGTATCTGGATTTCTGTAAGTCGGAACAAAACCGTCCAGGTTGCCGTTGCTTTGATAAACCTTGCGCCCGTCTTTTTTATTACTGCGGATGGAGTCATAACTTAAAACAAAAATACTTAATTGTTCTCGGACGGAAGTCGCGTTAAAACCGGCCCCCTGTAACAATTCTTCTTTTTCGTACACCACGACTCTGCCGTTAAAGTGGGACTCAATTTTTTGTCTATAGGGATGGCTGGGGTTTTTTAGGTTTTTAACGGTCTGCTCTAGGATGGTATTTGATGGAACCAACCAGGCCACTGCTTTAATCATGCCTTCCGGCATAACATCAAAGATTGGCCGCAATGCGTTACAGGCAATGAAAGTCTTACCGCCCCCGGTGGGGACTTTGATGCAAACATGCGGGCATCCGGAAACGGTATTTTTATACGGTTGCATACCATCCGGCCCGCCAACTTTAAAACCTCTGGCGTTCCAAAACTTTTCAAAGGCCAAATCAAGCCGGTGCCAAGTTTGGACTTCATTTAAAAAATCATTTAGATCGTTAACGACTTGTTGCTGATACGGTTTTAATTCCATGTTAGAACCTCGTGATATCCCGGGGGATTTTTTTAAATATAATCCGGTTATTGGTTAAAAAATCTTGTTCCAACAAACATTTATCGGCGTATATGAGATGCTGTTCCGCCGCCACATCGATGGTAGCCAGGAATTCCATATCCAACGTAGTAAGCCGGTCTTTTTCGTAGTAAAAGTAATACCCGGTATCATGCCACTTTTCCAAAAAATAAGGATTATTGCTGCCGGTTTTCCGAATGAGCGGCGTT
>JBLNDC010000069.1:0-8349 GCA_050261255.1 Bacteroidota bacterium | reverse complement strand
GCGAAACTGATTATCATCGATACCTATAGTCTGGCGAACCGGGCTTTTTTTGCGTTGCCGCCCCTGGCTACCAGCAGCGGACAACCCACCAACGCTGTTTATGGGATGGCGATGATGCTCTTAAAGTTGTTGGACGAATCCAAACCACAATTTATGTTAGCGGCGCTGGACGCCGGCGCCCCAACTTTCCGCCATCAAGAATATCAAGCTTATAAGGGGCAACGCCTCAAAATGGAGGATTCGTTGCGGACCCAGATTCCGATTATTAAAGAGTTATTAGCGATCCTTGAAATACCCGCTTGGGAGGAACCGGGTTTCGAAGCCGATGATTTGATCGGAACTTACGCCAGGTTCGCCGCCGGGCAAGGCTTAGAGGTGGAATTGGTAACCGGGGACCGGGACGCTTTTCAACTGGTCGGACCGGGGATCAAGGTGAAGTATACCAGGAAAGGAATCACCGAGGTGGATACGGTTGATCAGGAGTACATCCGGGACCGTTATCAGTTAACTCCCGAACAACTGATAGACCTAAAGGGCCTTATGGGAGATTCTTCCGATAATATCCCAGGGATTCCCGGTTTTGGTGAAAAGACCGCCCTCAAGTATTTACACCAGTTCGGCTCCATCGACGGCATCTATGAAGGGATCGACAAAATTGATCGCCCACGGGACCGGGAGTTATTATTGAAATACCGGGACCAAGCCTATCTCAGCAGGAAACTAGCGACCATTATTACCGACGTGAAACCCGGGGTTGACCTCAATGATTGTTGCAGGAAGAAACCTTACGACCGTCAAAAATTACTTGATTTCTGCGTTAAGTACGAATTTAAATCATTGGCGAAAAAGCTCGCCGCTGAAGATCAATCGGAAGTTGAATTGAGTGATAATTTACAGTCAATTGAGTTTGAGGTTCAGGTTGTTAGCGAGGCCGACTTGAATCAGGTCTGCCGTCAATTGGATTTAGCCCGGATTTGCGTGCTTCAGTTTTTAACATCGGGGGCCAATTGGGCTGGTTCTAAAATATTGGGTTTGGGGTTAAGTGATCTTCGGACAAATTGGTTTTATCCCTTTTCCGATAGCCAACAACTTCCCCATTGTTTAATCCGAGTTTTGGCCGACGGCGGGATTAATAAAATCGGGCATGATCTAAAAAAACAATTTCAGATTGCTTTGGTCAATGGAATAGAGATTAAAGGCATCCCGGAGGATACTTTAATCGCCGGATATTTGGTGAATGCCGGATTGGGAAGCTTAGAACTGGAGGACTTGAGCCGAACCTATCTGCAAAAAACAGTTCCCGCTTGGAATAATGAAAGGGGGAAATTAGTCTCCGTTTTCGAATTACCATCTAAGTTACCGGTAGATGTCTTGACCAAAATCGCGGGCGGCCGTCTCCAAGCAGTTCGGGTGTTGCGGGATGTTTTTCAAGATTCAATGGCTTCCTTAGGACTGATTGACTTATATCGCGATGTGGAAACGCCGTTGATCAATGTCTTGTTCAAGATGGAGCGGACCGGGATTAGGGTAGAACCGGAGACGCTCCGCTCATTCGGCGGTGAGCTGCGGGAACGTCAACATCAATTGGAAACGGATATTTATAGCTTGACCGGGGAGGAGTTTAATCTCAATTCCCCTAAACAATTGGGAGTCGTCCTTTACGAAAAGTTAGGGCTTAGAGCCCCTAAAAAGACAAAGACCGGCTATTCCACAGATGCCCAAGTCTTGGAAGAGCTCTCGGAGCAGCATCCGGTAGTGGCTAAAATATTGGAATACCGGCAAAATATTAAGCTGCAAACTACCTATATTGATTCCTTAATCGCCTTGATTAACCCAAAAACGGAAAGGGTTCATACTACTTTTAATCAGGCGGTGACTACCACCGGCCGCTTAAGCAGCACTGAACCGAATCTCCAAAACATTCCGGTTCGTTCCGAAGAAGGCCGGATGATTCGGAAGGCTTTTGTCCCCAAGGGAAAGGAGTATAAACTCCTGGCTGCCGATTATTCCCAGATTGAACTGAGGGTGATGGCCCATTTTTCAGGGGATCCGGCATATCGGGAGGCCTTTCTAAAAGGTGAAGACATCCACCGGTTTACAGCGGCGGCGGTGAATGGAGTGGCGCCGGAGCAAGTAACCGGGGCAATGCGGGATCAGGCCAAAGCGGTCAATTTCGGGATTATTTATGGTATTAGCGGTTTCGGATTGGCAAAAAATATCGGAGTAAGCCGTAAAGAAGCTGATTCCTTTATTGAGGCTTACTTTCAACAGTATCCGGGGGTTAAAAATTACGTAGCTGAATTGATCGAACAAGCCCGTAGCTGCGGCGAAGCCCGTACTTTGTTGGGGCGGATTCGCAAATTGCCCGATCTTTACTCGCGTAATTTTACGCTCCGGTCCTTTGCGGAAAGGATGGCGCGGAATACGCCGATCCAAGGAACAGCCGCTGATATTATCAAGCTGGCTATGGTTAAAATTGACCGGATCTTAGCGGAGCGCCCCCAATTAGGCGATCTCTTGTTGCAGGTCCACGATGAATTGGTTTTTGAGGTAAAAGAAGCTAATTGGAAAGAGTTGGCCCGAATCGTCAAAAGAGAGATGGAACAGGCAGTCGCATTAAGTGTGCCTTTGGTAGTTGACTTTAAACTTGGGAGCAACTGGGGTGAAATGTCCCGGGTCCAATTGGAGGAGGAATAGCAGTGCCGGAGCTTCCGGAGGTTGAAACCATACGTTTGACCCTGCTTCAAAAACTTGTCGGAACTAAGATCCGCTCCGGGGAGGTCCTCCATGAGAAAATGGTCTTGGGAACTACTGCAGCAGAGCTTTTGAATCTGGTATCGGGAAAAACCATCACCGGCTTGGAGCGGCGGGGAAAGTATTTATTGCTGGAATTATCGGAAGGTTTGGTCATCGGCATTCATTTACGCATGACCGGACGTTTATCAGTGGAAAAAGCCGATTTCCCGGTTGCCAAGGCTACTTATTTCAGGTTGTTATTGGATAACGGTACGGAACTTCGGTTTAACGACCAACGAAAGTTTGGTAAGGTTTTTTTATTTGAGCAAGGAAATCCGCCTCAATCGCTCCTGAAAATCGGACCCGAGCCGTTGAGCCCCCAATTTACAGCTTCGGTTTTAAAGAAGCGGTTTGGGCATAGAAGTTTAGCTGTAAAAAAGGCCTTATTAAATCAAGAAATAATTGCGGGAATCGGCAATATCTATGCTGATGAAGCCCTCTTTGTGTCCGGAATTCATCCGGCCCGCCCGGTCAATTCTTTGACTGAAGCGGAAATCGACGCCCTTTTTCAAGGGATTCAACAGGTTTTGCGGGAGGGAATCCAATATCGGGGGACCACCTTTCGGGATTATCGTGATGGCGAAGGCCGCCTAGGTTCTTATCAAACCAAGTTAAGGGTCTACGGCCAAAAGGGGAAACCTTGCCCGGTTTGCGGCGGTTTGATAGTTAAAATGAATTTTGGCGGGAGAGGGACTCATTTTTGCCCGCTTTGCCAGAAATGATATTGGGGGTTTTGGCCGAATGATTGCGATTGGTCTCACCGGAGGCGTGGCCACAGGCAAATCAACCGTCGCCAAATTATTGCATGAAAAAGGAATTGCAATCGTCAGTTCCGATGAATTAGCCCATCAGGCGATGGCGCCCGGAGGGCCTGCTTATGATAGAATAATCACTGAATTCGGATCCAAAGTAGTGTTGCCCGACGGAAAGATTAACCGTAGGCTGTTGGGGGAGATCGTCTTTAAGGACCAGGCAGCCCGTAAAAGCTTGGAAGGAATTGTTCATCCCATAGTCATAAGAGGGATCCGCGAAGAATTGGAAAGCCATTCGAGAAGCGGTGCCCAAATTGTAGTGGTGGAAGTGCCGCTCCTTTTTGAAGCCGGGCTGATGGATCTGTTCGATTATGTTTGGGTCGTAAGTTCTTCTTATAAACGTCAGCTACAGCGACTGCAGGAACGGGATCGGCTCACGAAGGACGAAGCCGAGGAAAGAATCGCAGCTCAAATGAGCCTCTCGGAAAAGGAAAAACGAGCCGATGCGGTGATTAAGAATGATGATGGTTTGGACTCATTAGAAGAACAATTGTCCACTTTATTAAGGACTTTGGAGTGATCCGGTTGCAGGAACAGCGGAGGGAAAACCAAGGCTGGTGGTTGCTGTTATTGATGTTCATGATCTTATGGCATAAGCCTATTTTAAAAATTTTTTTTGTGATGAAATACCAAACGGAAATCGTTAATTTCAGTAATTATCATAAGCTCAACCCTACCTTGGTTGGGGCTATGGTTTTTGTGGAAAGCGGATATAACCCGAGAGTCGTTTCCCATAAAGGGGCAATGGGACTAATGCAGATTATGCCTAATACCGGTCAGTGGATCGCGAATGAACTGGGAGAGACCACTTATTCCGCGGAAGATCTGTTGGATCCAATAAAAAACTTGAGGGTCGGAACATGGTATTTGGCATATCTGAAACGGCTTTATAATGGAAACGATTATCTAGCTTTGGCTTCTTATAATGCCGGACATGGGAATGTATCCCAGTGGGTCCGGGAAGGGATTTGGAGGGGCGACTCGGTAAAAATCGAACAAATACCTTTTCCGGAAACAAAAAAGTATCTAATCAAGATATTATTCTATCGCAAAGTTTATAGTTATCTTTACCCGGAACTCAACCGAAAGGCGGGTGGCGAAACGGATACCGCCTTTAGTCCTTAAATTCTGAAATGACAAAGATCGGAATATAGGCGATAGGAGACAGGAGTCGATAAAAATCAAGAAATTGCCAACGATTTACAATATAAAAAAGGATATTGGAACTTTTCACCGAAAGTACTTTTGAGGTGTTTGCCATGTTAAAACTGGTCCCCGATTTGCAAGAGGACCCTAAGTTACTTTATACCAAAGCTAATGTTTATTTAGCCAAAGGATGCTTTGATATCGCCGAAAGTCTCTACCATAAAATTTTAAATCGTAGTGAGGTTGAAACCGGAATTACCCGTGAATTGCGCGCCGATATCTTTCATAATTTGGGGATGATCTCCGAACAACGCCAAAATTGGGATAATGCCGTCTATTTTTACAAGCAAGCGCTTCGGAATAATAAACAACACGGTATGACTTGGTTATTTCTAGCCAGAGTTTATCTTGAGCGGTACGAACAGTCAGGGGACATTCAGGATTATCAAGCCGGTAAAAGAGCAATAAATAAGGCGGCGGAGTTTAAGCCGGAATACCCGATAGTTAAGATCTTAAAAGAAAGATTTGTCAGTGTTTAGAAAGAAAAATAGGTAACAAAGCACTGCTCTTCCTCGAGATTCATGCCTCGCGCCTTAAGCCTATAATCATTGCAGGACTTTTTTGGCGTAGTTGATTTCGCTCATTGATAACCGATGCCATGATTGATTCTGGTTTGTGATGAACACTGTTAAACCAGAATTTTTATTTGATTTTCCAAACTAATAGTCTCAGTTAATAGGTTTTAACTTTAAATAGCTGTCTGGTTATGTAATATTATCGAGGTTATTATGAGAAGCGGGTATTAATGAATTGCGTTAATTAGTTTATAATACTTTAAAGTAGAAGTTTGGTTTTATACAGGATTCATTTTAGAGGAAAGTGAGTTTAATGCCAAAATTAGCTGTTACATCTTTAGGATGCGCCAAAAATTTGGTTGATACGGAAATCATGTTGGGACGGTTAACCGAAGCGGGCTGGGAGGTTACCCCGGATTTTCGAAAGGCCGAATTAATCTTGGTTAATACTTGCGGCTTTATTGGACCTGCCAAACAGGAGTCCATTGATGAAATTATTAGAATGGCCAAATATAAAAAACCGAATCAGGGAAATTGCCGGAAACTGGTGGTCGCCGGTTGCCTGGTCCAGCGTTATGCCGCCGAACTAGTCAATGAATTACCGGAAGTCGATGCTTGGTTAGGATTAGGCGAAATTGGGAAAATTGCCGAAATAATTAACGAAAGAGAGCCTCGAAAGGGGCCGGATTTGTCCGCTCCTCCTTTTCTAAATCAGACAGGTCTGCCCCGGTGGCAAGCCACATTAAGGCATACTACGTTCATTAAGGCGGCTGAAGGGTGCAGCCATAACTGCGCTTATTGCGCTATACCCTTGATTAAAGGAAGGTTCCGCAGCGTCAATCCGGAGGCGATTATTACCGAAGTTAAGCGGATGGTGGATCATGGGGTGAAGGAGTTTAATCTGATCGCCCAAGATTTGACGATGTATGGAAAAGACTTGGAAACCAGAACCAACTTGGAAGATTTATTGGAGCGATTGCTTAAAGAGGCCAAACCACCATGGATCCGGTTATTATATGCCTATCCTTCAGGGGTTGACCAAGGTCTATTAAAATTAATCGCTAATGAACCAAATATTTGTAATTATTTAGATCTTCCTTTGCAACACATCAATGCCAGGATTTTGCGGCTGATGAACCGGAGGGAAAGCCCGGATCAAATCCGGGAGAAACTGGCCTTGATCAGGGAGACGGTTCCGAATATTACATTGAGGACTTCTTTTATCGTAGGTTTTCCTTCGGAATCCGAAGCTGAATTCGAGGAATTAGTAGATTTTGTTGGAGAAGGATATTTTCAACATGCAGGAGTTTTTGCATATAGTCGCGAAGAAGGTACTAAAGCATATTCTCTCCGTCCACAGCTAAGCGAAAAGGTGAAAGAGGGCCGCCGGAAGGTACTCTTTGAAAGACAAGGAAAGATATCGGCCCGATTTTTAGCTGGACAAATCGGGAAAGCGGATACTCTTTTAATTGACGCAATTCTCCCCGATGGAAGGGCTGTCGGCCGTTCGGCGGCCTTTGCTCCGGAAGTGGATGGCGTGATTTATTTAGAGAAAACCAGCCACCAAGCTGGAGATTTTGTTAACGTCCGGATCACCGGCAGTGATGTTTATAATTTAACAGCCCAAGAGATTGAGAATTCCTAATCGAAATAATATTATGAATCGATCGTACCTGGAGGAATTTATATGAATTTATCTAACTGGATAACGGCGTTACGGATACTATTGGCCATTGTCTGCGTTGGAATCTTGTTCAGGGATATTCCGGGAAAAGATTTACTGGCGGCGATTATTTTCATTATTGCCGGCCTCACTGATGGGCTGGACGGCCATTTAGCCAGGACGCGCAAGGAAATCACCGCTTTTGGCAAGTCGTTTGATCCCTTTGCGGACAAGGTATTGATCATCCTCACCATTGTGGTTTTAGCTAATTTGAATCGGCTACCTTGGGTGGCGGTGTGGATCATCATCGGTCGGGAAGTATTAATCACTATTTTACGCTATTTTGCGGGAAAGAAAGGTTTATCAGTCGCGGCCAGCCCTTGGGGAAAATTGAAAACCTTCTTTCAAATAATCGCGATTTCCCTAATTATGCTGGATCAGTTTATGCCCTTTCCCTTTGGGATCTGGGTGTTATGGTTTGCCGTATTCCTGACGGTATGGTCAGGGATTGACTATTTGTGGCTTTGGCGGACCGCTTTTACTCAAGGTTCTAAAGAAAATTTTACAGCAAAATGAACCGACGCTTAGAGGGGCGATTTCCGGTAATTATGGGAAGGGCCCCTTCTATATTCACCCCAAGTTATCCACTTTAGTCCTCTCCAAGGATGACCTTTCATTTTCTCTGGGATATTTATTCTAAATTAATAGGCGATTTCAAAATTTCTCATTTTGATACAATATATTGATAGACTAATCCAGGTTGGACACTATATATTGTATCAAAAGCTTACTAAAGGTAATTATGAAACTCGCTCAATTAACCTAAATGAAACTTGATTTAAGAAATGGGATAGTTTAAAATAACAATTAAACAATTACTTAATTGTTTAGGAGGTAACTGAATGGGAAATAATCCTGATGAAATACGATGTAACCCTGATTTATGTGATAGTTTTTGCCCCTCGGACCAGGTTGAGTGTATCAAAGATAAGGTGTTGGAGGTCGCCGGATTGTCGGAGATTTTTAAAGTCTTGGGCGACGAGACCAGGACCAAGATATTATACATTTTAGCACATCGGAGACTATGTGTCTGTGATATCGCCGCAATCTTAGAGATGAGTCTTCCGGCGGTCTCCCATCACTTAAGGCTCTTAAAAGCGCTGCGGCTGGTCAAATACACCCGTGAAGGGAAAATGGTTTACTACACTCTCGATGATGGACACATTATCAATATGATTAAAGAAGCTCAAGAACATTTCGCCGAAGGAAGATAGTATTATATCCTTATCAACCATTTGATTCTTTGGTTTGTATGGCCATTATTCATGAAGGAAGGTTAAATGATGCGCTACATCTT
>JBLNDC010000068.1:0-3343 GCA_050261255.1 Bacteroidota bacterium | reverse complement strand
TGCTATTTTCCAGGAGGTTGTTTGCCCGTTGATCTTTAAGGTTATCCTATCTCCAAGTTGAAGGCCGGGTTCCAAAGATAATATTTTATGGTTGATGACAATTGCATCGGTATCATCCGGCAGCAACCATCTGCCTTTTTCGGGTTTAATCGGCGCTACCATCCGGGTATCGGAGGTGATGGCTAAAAGATTAAAGCTGTTTCCGCTCATTCCGTCTTTATGAATGCGCTCCGCTTTGGCTCCACTCCAAATCTCCACACTTTTTACAGCCGGGATTTGGCTGACTTCTTTTTCCAACGCCATCTTTGGATATGTCCCGGAGAGCCGTACCGCGGCGTCATATTGAAAAGATTTAATAAAGCCGAGGGCGCTTGTATTCATGGCGGCATAAACATTCAAGGCGGTAATAAACAAAGCGCCCCCAACCGATAACACAGCCAACGTAAACAGGAGCCTGCCCTTTTTACGGAAGGTATTCCGGATGGAAAGAAGAAAAGGTCTGGATAATACTCCGCTGAGTCCGGATAAAAGGCTTTCATCCCTGCCTGAATCCTTTTTTAAAGTGACTCCGTAATCCTGAAGGGCTTCCCTGACCGTGATCCGGCTGCCTCTGATGATTGAATACGCCGCTGCGATTAAAGGCAGCGCCAGCCCAATCCCAATTTGGATCATGGTGACGGTAAAGGGGATTGCCTGGCTGAAAATCTGGAAGTTCAGAATATTGGCGCATGAGAATGCGCAGGCCCGTCCCGCCGAAACAGCTAACGGAAGCGCTACAGTCAGGGAAATGATCCCTAAAGTCAGCACTTGGCTTAGGTAAATTGACACTATTTGGCTATTCTTGCTTCCTACGGCTTTCATCATGCCGATTTGGCGGATTTGGCGGGATAAAAGCGCAGATATCACATTGGCTACAATAATAGCGCTTAAAATAAAGGTTAATAAGCCAAAGGCTTGAAGCAAGAACAATAAAGTTTCCATCTGGGATGCATGAGGGTGCTTGCCGGGCTTGGGTATTTCAACCCGCTGAACCGTCAGGCCGTTACTTTGAAACCATTTCACCACTTCGGAAGTTATCTCCCGGATATGCTTCCGGTCCATCGGATCTTTTGCAACAACAAACTTGAATTCATTCAACCCATCTTTTCCACCCATGGTTTCATAGGTTTCCAGGGAAATAAAACCATAGGCTAAATTCTCCATCCAGGCCGGCGGTAGAGCTGGAGCATGTACCGTGCCTGAAAGCTTTAGAACGGTCGCGCGGTAGCCTGGAATCTTCACCTCGATGTTGCCGCCGATTCCGGCCTTAACTAAGCGCATGGCAGCGCGTTCAATCAATATCTCACTTTTGGCCGGAGGCCACTTCCCTTTTTCCGGTTTGAAAGTGGTGTTCTTTAAACTCCGGAAATCCTTGATCACAAATATCGTAATCTCCGTTCCCAGGCCGTCTTCGGTCCGGACCCGGCCGGTAATCGTTCTTCTGGCTTCAATATCTTTAATCCCGGGTATTTTTGGAGTTGCTTTTTCCACTATCCGATCATTCAAGCCTTGAACCCACAAAGTCGCGGAAGCCGGATTGGTGCGAAGGTAGTTCCGGTCCATTTCGCGGCTGAGGATGGCTCTGGCATTCAACACCGAACCGACACCGCTAATCCCAATTATCATCGCTGCCAGAACTAGGATGGTTCTTGACTTATCGGCCAAAAGGTCGCGTAAGGTCTTATAAAAACATAATCGCAACATTTTAGACGACCTCCCCGCCGCCGGTTGAAGCTGCTTTCATCCCGCCGGTATCATTGATGATTTTTCCATCCGACAAGGTGATACAACGCTGGACCCGTTTGCTCACTTCTCGGTCGTGGGTGATCAAAATGACCGTTTTTCCCTCTACCACCAACCCATCCAATATTCCGAAAACCATTTCCGCTGTTGCGCTGTCCAGATTTCCGGTTGGTTCATCGGCGGCAATGATCGGCGGATCATTGGCCAGCGCGCGGGCAATAGCCGCTCTCTGCTGCTCGCCTCCTGATAATGCCGGGGGAAGTTTGTTTGCCTGTTCCAAGATGCCCATTTTTTCCAGTAAAACTGCCGCCCGCTTCTTTCGAGCCGGATAATGAAGATAGCCCGCCAAATCCATCGGAAGCATTACATTCTCGATGATTGTTAATGTGGGTAATAATTGAAAAAACTGGAACACGATCCCCACATTCCGGCCCCGCCAAACGGCCATCCGGCTTTCATTCAAGGAATGCACCATCCGCCGGTCCACTACGATCTCACCGGAAGTTGGACGGTCAATGCCGGTGAGCATATTCAGTAAGGTAGTTTTGCCGCTGCCGGATTTACCGGTGATTCCAACATACTCTCCTTGGGCGATGACGAGGTCGATTCCCCGGAGGGCGGTAAATTCTCCCCCGGCTCCGGCGAACTTTTTCACAACCCTTTTAAATTGAATAAATGGTTCTTTCTGATTTGAATCTTTTTGATTCACAATGGTTTCCTCCTCGAAGTTTTGATACCATCATCATAACTTCCAGAGGAAAAGGAAGCGTCTTAGCGGGTAGGATTAGACATCTACTTGGGTATTATCGGAGGGTGAAGAAGTCATTTGCTTGCGGTATTCCGAAGGAGTAAGACCTACGGTTTTCTTGAAAAAGCTATTGAAGGTTGCTTTGGAGTTAAATCCAGCCTCAAAAGCTAAAGCCAACATTTTAAGGTGCCGGTATTCGGGAGCATTCAGATACTCTTTGACTTGGTTGACCCGGTAGGTATTCACAAAATCATAAAATGAAACCCCCATTTTTTCATTTAATACCTGAGAAAGACGGTTACGGGAGATTCCCAAGCGACTGGCGAGTTCCGGAAGTGTCAATTCCGGATTTAAATAAGGTTTTTCTTTAAGCATAAAGTCTAAAAGTATTTTGGATATCTCCTCCGCTTCTTGGGGATCTAAACTAGAGTGTTCGTATCTACCGGCAGGAGCTTCCAATGTACTTATCTTTTGAAGTGATTTACTTTCCAATTCTTCTTGGATCTTTTCCGGGATATCATGATTAAAAATCTGCGGCTGCGAAAGGCCCCGGTAACCAATGCCGTAAATAGCTATGGATAATACAAAGGCCATTATTTTTTGAAATTGGGGAAATATGAGGTCAAAGTTGGAGACATGCAACATCATAGCCAGCAATATGTAATAGCATAGATAAATAAAAAGAAGTATAGTAATAAAATAACGCAGCCAGCTTAAATTGATACCATCAATCTCGGAATAACTTTCCTTGATTTTTTGCTGATGTTGTCTGATTTTACAATGTACTAAAATCATATAAATGGTAGTTTGAAT
>JBLNDC010000067.1:0-3385 GCA_050261255.1 Bacteroidota bacterium | reverse complement strand
TAAGTTTTTGTTTGAAAGCGGTGTTTCCAAATTTCCCGATAAATTTTATGGGATCGGTAATTCGACTACCGAGGAGATGGAAGAAGATTATACCTTGGATTCTCTGACCTTGGAAGGAAGTTTTTTGCGAATAATTCAAGACGGCCTTTATTTGGGACCTAACTTTGTATATGCTGACATAAAGATCAAGGATGCGGAAGAAGGAGGCGTTCTTGACCGAAAACTAATCAGCGGAAGTGAGGAAACCTCTGTGAGGGGTTTGGGATTACATACTATATATGACAAACGGGACAATCAATTTTTTCCGGGGCGCGGGTTCTGTTTTGAGGTCAAAGCGACCTCGTACCCGGAATCATTAGGTAATGATAATGATTATTTTCAACTGAAAATTGATCAACGCAATTTTTTTACTGTTGGCAATGAACGAGTGATTGCGATCCAAAGTTTTTTAATATTCAGTGACGGAGGTTTACCGTTTCAACTATTACCTCAAATAGGGGGAGAAAGCCTCTTGAGAGGATATTATCAGGGTCGATATCGAGATGAAAATCTCTTGGCTTTCCAGGGTGAATATAGGTTTCCGATTTATAAACGTTTTCGAGGCGCTATCTTCGCCGGTATCGGAGATGTCGCTTGCAAGATGGATGAGTTTAAAATGGGTGATCTTAAAACAGCCGGGGGTTTTGGTCTACGTTATGCAATCAATGAAAAAGAAAAGATTAATATCCGGCTGGATATCGGTTTTAATAATAATGGCGGCTCAGGGGTTTATTTTTGTATTGGCGAGGCCTTTTGAATATAGAGGTTGGCCGGCCGTTCTTAATCGTTTTAGTTTTTTATAATTATTTCGGGAGTTTTATGATTTTCTAGCGGGTTGGATGGTTCTTTAATAGGGACATAGCAGGAATCGGAGAATAAACAGTTATGGAGGTAAAGATGGGTTCCAAAATCTTATTCGCTGCGGTTGATTTTGAAAAATACGACGCTTCAGTTACTTTGCCCGCCAAGTTTCAGCGTTTACTGGACCAAATGCCTTTAAAAAATACGGTCAAAGATAAATGGACCGCCATCAAAATGCATCTGGGCCGCCAGATCGGTTACTCAACCATTCATCCGTTGTTTGTCAAGATTTTGGTTGACAGGTTGAAGGAATACGGCGCTAAAGTCTACATAACCGATCAGGATGTGGCCAATGCCAAGACTCGTGGTTATTCCGAGGAATTCTTAGGAGCGCCCATCGTCCCGGCCTGCGGGGTTACTGGAAAATATTATGTTGAGCAAAGTGTGGACTTCAAAACCTTTAAGAATCTCGATATCGGCGGGAACATTTTGGAAGCGGACGTTTTGATCTATCTCTCCCACGTTAAAGGCCATGGCGCTTGCGGTTACGGTGGCGCTTGTAAAAACATCGCCATGGGTTGCGTCACCGACCGGACCAGGCAGCAACTCCACGGTTTGGAGGGTGGGCTAAATTGGGATGAGAGTTTATGCACCCACTGCGAATTGTGCGTCAATAACTGCAATCATCAGGCCAATAGTTTCAACGATGAGGGAAAGTATGAAGTCTTCTACCACCATTGCACCTTTTGCCAGCACTGCGTGAAAGTCTGCCCCAGCGGCGCAATTGCGATGGACGCTAACCGGTACGAGGATTTCCAAACCGGAATGGCTCTCTGCACCGATGAGGTCTTGAAACATTTCCCCAGGGAAAATGTTTTTTATATCAACTTTTTGATGAACATCACCGCGCTTTGCGATTGTTGGGGTTTTACCACTCCCTCCCTGGTTCCGGATATCGGGATCATGGCCGGCCAGGATATAGTCGCCATTGAGCGGGCCAGTTTGGATGCGATTAAAGTCGAAAACCTAATTCCGGCGGGAGTCCCTCAAGGACATCAGCTGGGCGAGACCGGCCATTTGTTTGAAAGGTTGCACCATAAGAATCCTTTCATCCAGTTGAATGAGTTGGAAAAAAGAAAGCTGGGGACTCAGGAGTATCGGATCGAGGAAGTGAGATAGGAGAAATTTACTGATTCCATCTGATCGAAGAAATGTGTTGTAATAAGGCGGTCAAAAAACTTATCGTTACATAAAAACAGTATCAAATAACATTTGACGGTGAAACATTTAAAACCTCTGACCTTCGGGAGTCAGGGGTTTCTTTAGTTGGTGGTTGCCCGCGAATTGAAGCGTTTCCTGACTCACGTTCTGCGCCGAAATCAAACGACTTTTGACAGGAATTTTGCAAAAAATTTCCGATATGGCAGGATTTACCCGGATGATAGCGAAATAAATCTAGATAGTTAGAAGCTTTTAAAAAAAACTAAACTTTAAACAAGCTTCATCCGATTACTGAAATAGGTGTTTAAAAAGGATTTCAACGATTATCGGATGAGGTGCGAAAGATGTGGGAAAAACTCACGGAAAACCGGACATCGAAACTCCTGGAACGGGCCATGGACGCCTCGATGCTCCGCAAACAATTGATCAATCAAAATATCGCCAACGTAAACACTCCGTTCTATAAGAGGTTGGATGTTGATTTCGCCGACGCCTTGAATGATCGGATCAACAAAGATGAATTGGAAATGGTCAGAACTCATCCGATGCATATCGGCAATTCCCAGCCGGGATTGGGGCCGATGAAGATCACCCGAGAGACCAAGACCTTGAGTCGTTACGACACCAACAACATCGACGTCGAGTTCGAAATGGCTCAAGACGCTCAGAATACTCTCTTCTTCCAATCGATCACTCAAACCTGGAAAAAGAGAATGGATGGTCTAAAAAAGGCAATCGAAGGGAGATGACCTAAATGGATTTATTTCGCAATTTTGATATCAGTGCCAGCGCTTTGACAGCCGAACGGCTGAGAATGGACCTGATATCCAACAATATCGCCAACGCCAATACCACCAGGACCAAGGAAGGTGGGCCTTATACCAGAAAAGTTCCGGTATTCATGGAAGTAATCGATCAAGTACTAAATGCTAAAGGACAAATGGTTTCGCGTCCGGCAGGGGTTAAAGTGGTGCGGATTAAACCGGATGAGAATCCACCCCGTTTGGTATATGATCCGTCTCACCCCGACGCTAACGCCGACGGATACGTGCTTTACCCCGATATCAACCCGGTGGTGGAGATGGTTAACTTGATCTCGGCCAGCCGGTCCTATGAAGCGAATATTACCGCGTTTAACTCTGCCAAAGACATGTATCGGGCGGCTTTAGAAATCGGAAGGGTCTAAAAAGGAGGTCATGAAAGGTGAACACGTTGCCAATCGGTCCGGTATCATTCCTTAAACTGGAGAAAGAATCCAAACCGTTCGACGAAAATCGGCCGGCCGGCGCTTCCTTTGAACAAATGCTGGGACAGGCATTGGACA
>JBLNDC010000066.1:0-3966 GCA_050261255.1 Bacteroidota bacterium | reverse complement strand
CAGGATGTAGAAGTTATTACTCCCCAAGCTCTAATCAATATCCGACCGGTGGTCGCGGCCATCAAAGAGTTTTTCGGTTCCAGTCAATTGTCGCAATTTATGGACCAAACTAACCCATTGGCTGAATTAACACATAAAAGAAGGCTTTCGGCTTTGGGTCCGGGTGGCTTGTCCAGGGAACGCGCGGGATTTGAGGTGCGGGACGTACACCATTCCCACTACGGACGGATGTGTCCCATTGAAACCCCTGAAGGTCCCAATATTGGCTTAATCGGATCTTTAACTACTTTTGCCCGGATTAACGAGTATGGATTCATTGAAACTCCATACCGGCGGGTTATTGACAGTAAGGTTAGCGATGAGATTATTTATTTGACAGCGGATGAAGAAGATAAATTTATCGTCGCCCAAGCCAATGAGCCATTTGATCCCGAGACTAGGGAATTCGTACACAACCGGGTCTCGGTGCGGCATCGGGAAGACATCTTGGAAGTTCCCAGCAACCAAGTTCAATTAATGGATGTTTCCCCGAAACAGTTAGTAAGTATCGCTACCGCATTAATTCCATTTTTAGAGAACGATGACGCCAACCGGGCCTTAATGGGTTCGAACATGCAACGCCAGGCCGTCCCGCTATTGAGAACTCAGGCGCCGCTGGTAGGCACCGGAATGGAATATAAAGCAGCGGTTGATTCCGGAGTAGTGGTACTGGCCAAAAGAAAAGGGACGGTCGTCAAGGTAACCGGAGATGAGATTCGGATTAAGGCTGATAAAGGAACCGACACTTATCGACTATTAAAATACGAACGTTCCAATCAAGGGACTTGTATTAACCAACGGCCGATTGTAATGGAAGGACAGATGGTGGAAGCGGGAGAAGTGATCGCTGATGGTCCATCAACCGATATGGGCGAGTTGGCCTTGGGTAAAAATATCCTGGTCGCTTTCATGCCTTGGGAGGGCTATAATTACGAAGACGCCATTTTAATCAGTGAAGAATTGGTGATTGGCGATGTCTTTACCTCGGTCCATATCGAAGAGTATGAAGCCGAAGCGCGCGATACCAAGTTAGGCGCGGAGGAGATTACCAGGGATATTCCAAACGTTGGCGAAGGCGCCTTGGACGATTTGGATGAACAAGGTATTATCCGTATCGGAGCTGAGGTTAGGCCGGGGGATATCTTAGTTGGTAAAGTTACCCCCAAAGGTGAAACGGAGCTAACTGCCGAGGAACGATTACTGAGGGCGATTTTTGGAGAAAAAGCCCGGGAAGTACGGGATACTTCACTGCGGGTTCCCCACGGCGAGTCGGGCCGGATTATCGATGTTAAAGTGTTTTCTAGGGAAAACGGTGACGAATTGGCGCCGGGGGTCAACCGTTTGGTCAGAGTCTATATCGCCCAAAAACGGAAGATCTCCGAAGGTGATAAGATGGCCGGACGCCACGGTAATAAAGGTGTTATCGCCAAAATCTTACCGGTTGAGGATATGCCGTTTCTACCGGACGGGACGCCGGTTCAGATCGTTTTAAATCCATTAGGAGTTCCTTCGCGGATGAATTTGGGGCAGATTTTAGAGACCCATTTAGGATGGGCGGCTAAAGCCCTTGGTTATCATGTCGCTACTCCGGTTTTCGGTGGGGCGACTGAAAAGGAGATTTTAGAGTTTTTTGAAAAAGCCAATCTGCCTAAGAATGGCAAGACCCAACTCTATGACGGCCGTACCGGTCAACCATTCGACAACCCGGTAACAGTTGGTTATGTTTATATGTTGAAATTAGCTCATTTAGTCGACGATAAAATTCATGCCCGTTCCACCGGCCCCTATTCCTTGGTAACGCAACAACCCTTAGGAGGAAAGGCTCAGTTCGGAGGGCAACGCTTTGGGGAGATGGAAGTTTGGGCTCTAGAGGCTTACGGAGCAGCCTATACCCTTCAAGAACTTTTGACTGTTAAGTTAGACGATGTCATTGGCCGGGTAAAAACCTACGAAGCCATCGTTAAGGGTGAAAATGTTCCAGAACCCGGTGTTCCGGAATCCTTTAAGGTATTAATTAAAGAATTGCAAAGCCTTTGTCTGGATGTAAAAGTCTTGTCGGATGAGGCTCAAGAAATTCAGATAAAAGAAGAGGATGAAGATGTTAAGGAGATGGCTAAGGAGTTAGGGCTGGAGATTGAGGCCCCGGCCGAGGTTGTCTATGATGAAGAGGTTGATGAGATTGAGAATGGCGAGAATTCATTCGACGAAGAAGACGAAGAACTTTTCGAGGAAACATTTGAAGAGGACTTAATAGGAGAAGTCTAATTTATAGAACTTATTGGGACATATTTAGAGATCGATCGAAGGAGGGAATCCCTTGCTGGATGCCAATAATTTTGACGCTTTAAAAATCGGCTTGGCTTCTCCAGAACAAATTAGGGCTTGGTCAAGCGGGGAAGTAAAAAAACCGGAAACGATTAATTACCGTACTTTAAAACCGGAACGCGAAGGACTTTTCTGTGAAAAAATCTTTGGTCCGCAACGGGACTGGGAATGCCATTGCGGAAAATACAAACGGGTCCGCTATAAAGGAATTATCTGTGACCGGTGCGGAGTGGAAGTTACCCGGTCCAAAGTCCGGCGCGAGAGATTGGGCCATATTGAACTTGCCGCGCCTGTATCCCATATCTGGTTTTTTAAAGGAATACCGAGCCGAATGGGGTTGTTGCTTGATGTATCTCCCCGGCATTTGGAGAAGGTAATTTATTTTGCTTCTTATATTGTCGTTGACACCGGTAATACTCCGCTCCTTAAAAAGCAATTATTATCCGAGAACGAGTATCGCGAAGCCCGGGAAAAATATGGGCAAAATTTCAAAGCTTTGATGGGAGCCGAGGCAATCAAGAAGTTGCTGGAAGAAATCGATCTAGAAAAGTTATCCCTGGAGTTGAAGAAAGAAGTCAAGGAAGTAAGCGGACAGCGCCGTATTAGGGCTATTCGTCGTTTGGAAGTAGTGGAGTCATTCCGGAAATCGGAAAGTCGTCCCGAGTGGATGGTGATGGATGTAATACCGGTGATTCCGCCGGAGCTCCGGCCGATGGTTCAATTGGACGGCGGCCGGTTTGCCACTTCAGATTTGAATGACCTTTACCGAAGGGTTATCAATCGGAATAATCGATTAAAAAGGTTATTGGAATTAGGCGCCCCCGATATTATCGTCCGGAATGAGAAACGGATGCTTCAGGAAGCGGTTGACGCTCTAATTGATAACGGCCGGCGTGGCCGGCCGGTGACCGGACCCGGTAACCGCCCCTTGAAATCATTGAGCGATATGCTTAAAGGAAAACAAGGTCGTTTTCGTCAGAACCTGTTAGGGAAACGGGTCGACTATTCCGGGCGTTCGGTTATCGTAGTAGGGCCGGAATTAAGATTGGACCAGTGCGGCCTTCCCAAAGACATGGCGCTGGAACTTTTCAAACCATTCGTTATGAAACGCTTAGTGGATAATGGTTATGTCCATAACATTAAAAGCGCTAAGCGAATGGTGGAGAGGGTAAAGACCGAAGTCTGGGATGTCTTGGAAGAAGTTATTCGGGAACATCCGGTTTTGTTAAACCGGGCCCCGACCTTGCATCGTCTCGGTATTCAAGCTTTTGAGCCGGTCTTGGTCGAAGGCAAGGCGATTCAAATTCATCCTTTGGTTTGTACCGCTTATAACGCTGACTTTGATGGAGACCAAATGGCGGTCCATGTGCCGCTGTCGGCTGAAGCACAAGCGGAAGCCAGGATATTAATGCTCTCTGCCCATAATATTCTTTCTCCGGCAAACGGGCGGCCCATCGCTACCCCGACCCAGGATATGGTATTGGGTTGCTACTATTTGACCATAGAGCGGGATGGCGCTAAAGGCGAGGGCAAGGTGTTTGGAAATGCTATTGAAGTTTACAATGCCTATGATGCCGGCGCTATTGAATTACACGCCAAAAT
>JBLNDC010000065.1:0-3982 GCA_050261255.1 Bacteroidota bacterium | reverse complement strand
CCCGGATCGACTTCCAACGTTTCATCCTGGGAAAAATCAAAGGGATGCTTTAAGAAATCATGATAAAAAGACTGCACCCGCTCGATGCGTTTCCTTAAAATTTGCGACGTTTCTTCCAATAACCCGTATTTACCTGTTTCCAGTTCATCGTCGATTCTGTTTTGGTATTGCCTTAACTGTTCAATATCGGATTTTAACAAGAACCTTTTGTTAGGATCAACCTTTTTGAGATATTGGTTAAAAGCTTTTTGAGAAAGGTTATCATCCAGCTTTATCTGGTTATAATGCCAGTTTTCTAAAGCTTGAAGCATTATCCTGGTAACTACCGTGTCTTTTCCGATTCGATTATCCGCTGAAGTTATGCCATAAATCAGTAAAATAAGGACCAGAACCGGAATAAGCAACTTAATGATTGTTTTTTTCATTTCAATTTCCTTTTCTTTTATCATCCAACTCATCCAATTTTCAGTGATTAATGCTGCAAACCCGTCTCCAAATGATCATTATAAAACTATCACTATCTGCAATCATTGTCAACCCAGCGCCTAACTCGAAAAACGACGCAACCGCGTTGCGCAACCTGTAGAGTACTTTAACTCAGTCACGGGTTAAATTATTTCCAAGCAATCCTTATTGACCCATCCCCGCTTACCGTCAACTCGTTTTAGTTTCACCCAATTGTCCTTTTCCTCCAAAATCAGGACTCGCGTTCCTTCATCCAAGTGGTAATAAAGGGTCGCTGTTGGAGACGGTTCAAAACGGACTTCATCTCCTCTAATCGCAACCGCATGTTCCCGTGATTGGTCCCAATAGGTCAGGACTCCCAATGATACACAGCTTAAAAAGATTACTCCGCAACCAAATACTATCCCGAACCACCATTTTTTCAGATTACCCGTAACAATGTTTTGGAATGGGCCCGGCCCGATAATCCAGAATATTATTAATATAGTCAGGCTAAAAAACCAGATTGATCCGGCGACCGCCAGTTGTTCAACTGAAGCGATTTCGGTTAGAAATCTTAAAAAGTCCTGTTTCCAATCGGGGACTCCCTCCTGAACATCGGCTAAAGCATAACTCAGGTTCGCTTTTAAATCCGCATCGCCCGGAATCAAGCGTTTCGCCCTTTCATAGTAAAGGATCGCCCGCCCTTTGCCCCAAGCTTAAAGTGAGTATTGCCCAGGTTATAAAGGAGGTTTCCGTTAAAATATCCTTCCTCATAAAGTTGCCGATACAATTCAGCCGCTTTAGTAAAGTCGCCTTTTTGATAGGCGTTGTTGGCCTCTTTAAAAATAGCTTCAGAATTCGAAATCGGTTTAGAGTCGCCAAAGGCCGGGAATTGAATGGTTAAAAACGATAAGATTATTAAAAGCAAAAAGCCCGCCTTTTGAAATCGCGTTAAAACATTATAGCCTCTCACTTTGACCCCTCCTCTCCGGCGCTTTTCCTTTTTTATTGATCAAGCCGTCTCCTTGGTCAAGGTTTTTGATGATCCGGTTAACTTGCTCCCATAGTCGCCCGGCTTCGGTAGAGTCGATTTTATTCCCGGTAAACCTGTAGTAATCATATTGATCAAAGAATTCTTTTATTTCCTGAAGTGTTTCCGGGTTAATCCCGAAACCGGCGATTTGCTCTACTACAGTCCCGGTCATTCCGGCAGTAGTTAATCCATATTTCTCGCCCAGATATTCCCGGATGATCAAATGTAAATTCTCTAAAGTATTTTCCGGTTTTACGGTCAATTCCGCTTTGGCCTTGGCCAGCCGTTTGACAGCTCGGTTTCCGGCCCGGACCGCTCGAGACCAAGGGGAGTCGGAAAGTAAGATCCGGCGATATTTTCGGTAACCCAAAGCAATCCCTAAACCTAGTAATGGGATCAATTGGAGCCACCAGAACCAATTTTGATAGATAAGCCCTTCGTTGCGGCGTTTTAAACTTCCCAGCTGTTCTTTAATATATACCAAATCCCGTCCATAATTTTCTTTGGACTCATCCGAATCCGCTATTAACACCGCATTAAAATTAGGGTTCGGATTCACTTTGACCGGAATCGCCGGAGCAGTGGCTTGGCGATATTTCCCTTGGAACGGATCAAAATAACCAAATTGAAAAGGCCCGATCTCTTTCACTTTCGGATCTACCGGAATGACCACTTGTTCGAACTGGACTTGGCCGGTCGCGCCTTGATCGGATTTTTTCTTCTGAGCGTCATAGATTTTTAACCCTTTAACATTTTTTAACTGCGGGGCACTGACCGCCTGCAGATTGCCGTTTCCTGTCACCGTCATCCGAAGAGTTATCGGTTCTCCTTGTAACACCTCGGTGGGTTGACCGGATACTTGAATTTGAAACCGGCCGATTCCGCCGGAAAAGTTCGCCGGCTCCCCGGACGGCAAAGGTAAAACATTGATGTTCACCTGGTTACTCTTGAGTTCCAAGGGATATTTTCTAAACCTGGCAAAAAACGAATCTTCCTCTTGCTGCTTAATTAAAACGGAACAATTCAGCTGCGCCGGACCTAATTTAAATTTGCCGGTTCTGATCGGGCTTAAATTGGTTGAAAACTCGACTACTTGATAAGAACGGCCGTTGATGGTAGTCCTTCTCTGGCTGGGTTTATTCATTTGATCCAAGATGAATTCCGTTTGGTTAATTACCGGATAACTCATTTCGTCAATGTTTATTTCGCTATAATAAACCCTAATCTTCAAGGGGGTTTTTTCCCCTAAAAACAACTTGCCCTTTCCCAATTCCATTTCCATAAAGAGCTTGTCGCCTAAAGGCGAAGAATTGTCCACGGATCGGGTTTTAGTTTCTCCCTGGCTGACTGTGCCGTTTACTTGTAAGGTAACAGCATTGGCGGTCACTTTTTCATTTTTGACTTTAATTTCAAAAGGGCCCAAGGTATAAGAGCCCGGTTTTAAACCGATGATTTCATAACTATAATTAATTAACGCGGTATATTTCCCATTGATAATATTGACCCTGGAACTTCGCCCCAAAGAACTGATCTCCAAACCGTCAATACTTTCGATCACCGGTTCACTAGCTAAAGTTGTCCCTTCCACCGCAATATCTAATTGGACAGCCTCTCCGGTAGTAATGGAACTAGTGTCCAATGTCGCCGTGGCCGAAAGCTTTTGCGCCCTTGCTACCGCCGGCGTCAAGAGTATTCCAGCTATTAAAAGAAGTATTAATGAACGATATTTATTTTGCATCACTGATACCTTCCTTCACCAGTCTTTGGCTACTGGTTCTTCATCCTTGATTTGCGGGACGAAATATTGGGCGTCATTGTTATTAATAATATTTTGAGCTTCATTTTGTTTCTGTTCTGAATTATCGGGCGGCGGTTGTTGTAACTTTAACAGAGTCAATTCATAATTGTATTTAGCGTTCAGATCTTTCGGATCGGCTTCGATCGCTTGTTTAAAACTATCAAGCGCCGCTTGGTAATTGCCTTGGCTCCGCTGATCTTGGCTTTTTTCAGCCGAATCATAAAGGGCGTACCCCAGATTATAATAAAACTCATTCTTTAATTTACCCTTTCGGAATTTGCCAACTTTTAAACCTTCCAAACCGCCGGTGGCTTCCTTCAAATTATTGACCGCTTTGTCGCTTTGACCGCTTTTTAATAATGCCAATCCTAGATTGTTAAATACATAAGGCGAATTAGGCAAATCGACCAATAAATCCTCATAACGTTCCCGGGCTCGGTCATAATCGGCTTTGTTATAATCCCGGTTAGCCATAGACATTCGCCAAGTGTTTCCCCAGATTAAAAAAGCGGTTGCCATTAATATGAGTAAACCGATAACTGCTCCTAAAAACAACCGTGCGCGGTGGTTCACCTTTTTCACCTCTATCTAGAAAATACTTTAAAACCTATTCTCCCGCTGAGGCGCAAAGGCGCAGAGAAAAACCAATATGGGCTATTCTGGATGACCAATACCTCAGCGCCTCCGCGCCTCTGGGGGAGATA
>JBLNDC010000064.1:0-8717 GCA_050261255.1 Bacteroidota bacterium | reverse complement strand
ATGGACTCTTAATCTATCATCCTTAATCAATAGTGACATCACGACTTTGGTGAATGAAACGACCAAAAGGAGCTGAGCAAACGCTTGATTTTCGACGATTTAAAAGCGTATCAAAGAAGCGAACATTTCATTTGGACAGATGACTATATCTCGCAAAACATGTTAACTGCCCACCTTGATTTGAGCAGCGACGTGGCAAGCCGCAACATAAATACAATCGAAAAGACAATTGAATGGAGCTTAGATAAAACGCCTCAAGGAAAGGTATTAGATCTCGGTTGCGGCCCGGGTTTATATGCTTCCTTGTTAGCAAAGAGGGGGTTTTCAATTACTGGAATCGATATTTCGGAACGTTCGATTTCCTATGCAAAAAGAAAAGCAGCTGAAGAAAATCTCCGGATCGATTATCAATGTAAGGATTACATCAAAGACGATATCGGCTCGGGATATGATGTGGCGATCTGTATTTATTGCGACTTTGGCGCTTTAACCTCTGATGAACAAAGATGTTTGTTAAAGAAAATTTATAATGGATTAAATAAGGACGGTGTTTTCATATTTGATGTATTCCAAGCCGGTCTTTGCGATACTATGCAAGCGAAAAGAGATTGGCGTTATTCGGATGGAGCGGATTTCTGGTGTGATAAGC
Organism: Bacteroidota bacterium; assembly: GCA_050261255.1. Classification (GTDB taxonomy): domain Bacteria; phylum Bacillota; class UBA4882; order UBA8346; family UBA8346; genus JAAYHS01. The sequence continues at coordinate 8,068 of JBLNDC010000064.1, read as the reverse complement.
CTCATTTCTTATTGGAGGAAGTAAAGCATTTCGCTATGGAAAAGCTCTGGGGAACGCGGAATATAGTAATTGAAGCAGGGAAAATGCCTAGGGAATATATAACGTGGGATCGTTATTATACGGAAGATGAAATCAACCGGTTGTTAACTGAGAATGGATTTGATATTATTGCCATTAACGATCAATTAGTGGCTAAAAATGACTTTGCCAGCAATGATGTGATGTTTATCAAAGCAAAGAAGAGAATTTAATTATTGTAGGATGGGCTTTCAGCCCATCTCTCCTTTAGTAAAATACTAAAAGAGATGGGGCCAAAGCATGAACACAATCATCGGTACTATCCGCCGCGAACTGATCAAAAACAGCGACGAGCAAACCCAAACATCCGGTCTGCATTTTTTCAAAGAAACAGTCAAGTTACACGGTGTCAAAACCGCAATCGTATCTAAAATCGCTAAAGAACACTTTAAAACGATTAAAGGAGAACCCAAGTCTAAAATTTTTGCGTTATGCAATGAGCTATGGCAATCCGGATACCTGGAAGAATCATTCATCGCCTGTAATTGGTCGTATTATATTCATAAAGATTACCAACTCGAAGATTTTAAAGTCTTCGAAAACTGGGTCGCTAATTTCGTCAGTAACTGGGCGTCTTGTGATACTCTTTGCAACCATACCATCGGCGCATTCGTGGAAATGTATCCCGAATATTTGGCGGAATTAAAAAAATGGGCTCAATCCGAAAATCGCTGGATGCGCCGGGCTGCCGCCGTCTCTTTGATCATCCCCGCCAGGGAGGGGAAATTTTTAAAAGATATTTTGGAAATCGCAGATTTGCTGCTTTTAGACCAGGACGACCTGGTCCAAAAAGGTTATGGCTGGATGCTCAAAGCGGCCAGTCAAGCCCATCAGCCGGAGATCTTCGATTATATCATGGCCAAAAAAACAACCATGCCCCGGACTGCTTTGCGATATGCCATCGAGAAAATGCCTCAAGAATTAAAAGCAAAAGCGATGGCAAAATAGGATAATAGTTTACTAGCTGAGCAGGTACCAATACTGATTAAGCAATGGAGAACCCTGATTGGTTATGGGAGCGATTAAAAGAATACCAATTTCTTTATTGAGCTGTGATTTGGATTTTGGGGATTGATCTAAATAAAAAAAGGCAGGTAGAAACTATGACTACTGTTTTGATCACTGGAGCCGGACGGGGCTTAGGTTTATCCTTAACCATAAAATTTTTAGAGAAGGGTAATTTTGTAGTAGCCGGTTATCATGGCTCCCCGGAAAAACTTTTAAATTTGTCAAACCAATATTCCGAACGGTTATTCCCGGTCAAGCTGGATGTAACCGACGAAACTGAAGTTGCCAAAGCTGCCGTTGATACAGCGAACCGTATCGGGAGTCTGGATATTTTGATTAACAATGCTGGAATCCATTTGGAAGAGGCCTACCTGCCCTTGGAAGAGATTAATTTTGACAGTATGTTAACGACATTGCAGATAAATACCCTCGGTCCGCTCAAGGTAGCTAAGCATTTCATCGGTTTATTGGAGAAAGGCTCCGGAAAATTACTGGTGAATATCTCTTCGGAAGCCGGAAGCATCTCCGCTTGCTGGCGGGACCGGGAATACGATTATTGTATGTCGAAAGCCGCTTTGAACATGCAGTCGAAAATAATGCAGAACTATTTAAAACCCCGTGGTATCAAGATCCTGGCCGTACATCCCGGCTGGATGCGGACGGAAATGGGCGGAGCCAAAGCGGATATCGCTCCCGAAGAAGCTGCCGAAGGAATTTTTCAACTTACCCAAAAGAAGTGGAGTTTGGATGAGGGAATGTACTTTGATTATTTAGGGAAACCGATGAATTGGTAAACATTTCTTTCCAATTGTTTGAAGAGGCCTCGGTCTGAGTTCCGCGTTGATCGTTCCGCGTAAAAAAACAACTTGATGATCAGCACTAAACTGGGACGATAGCCCTGGAACCGCAGCCCCAAAACAAAAACGTTGAACTCGAAACCCGGAACGCGAAACGATAGATCAGGAACCATTGACCCTATTTTTGAATAGCCCAAAGCGCCCCGTTCAACAATATTTTTTGAAACATTTCATTTTCAAAGGCACGCCGGTCGTGACCTAATGCCAGATATAACACAGCACCCGCCCCGGCCGGCCTTTCCCAGGCCAAAGGATAAGTTTCTCCTCCCAACTCACCCTCCAATAATACTTTGATATGGGAAAAGTCGGCAAATTCAAACTGATATAGTTCATCTTCGATTCTGAAATCGACCAAGCCTTCAGTTAACGGGTGACCTTGCTCTTTAATCTTAACCGAAATTTCTTGCAACGGCGGATGTCCGGTGAAACGGGCCCCGAATAACTGATAATACTCTTGATTAGCATAGGAAATTCCGCAGTGAATGCCGAAGATCCGCTTTCCTGAAGCAGTAAAATCCAATATACCCTGCATCTGCTCAAGTGGTAAAGTTTGATCCCAGGACTCAACATAAGTAATCAAAGCGTTATAACAGGAGAGATTTTCGATTTCTAACTCTTGTCGGTCCTCAGTAAAAATAAGATCCAACCCTTGATCCGCTAAAAGCCCCTCTAAAACTTGGGCAATTCCGGAAAAGGGATGGTATTGGTAGTTGGTGTAGTCCCCCAGCGCCAACACTTTTGGGTTCGCCATCGGATACCTCCCTAAGCGCAATTAATTCCTAATGTTTTAGGATTCGGACTATATTATTATATTCCTGCCGGAGTTTGTCCCTTATCCGATCGAGGTGACTCTTTTGAAACGAAAACAAACTCTTGAGGTAAAATACCCTGCTTCGCCTTCTTGTTCCTGTCCGATCTGTGTCGGTTATTGCCGGCGCCCCGGTTGGTGGACTGTTAAAGAAGCTGCCGCCGCTATCAAGGCCGGTTACGCTAACCGGATGATGCTGGAGATCGCCCCGGAGCTTACTTTCGGCGTTCTTGCCCCCGCCTTTAAGGGTTGCGAGGGGGGAATCGCCTTAAATATCTATGCCGATCAAGGCTGCACCTTTTTAAAAGACTGCCTCTGTGAATTACACAATACCCGCTTTATGCCTCTGGAATGCCGTTTTTGCCACCATGAACTTATCGGGCTAGGAGAACAATGCCATCTGGATCTGGAAAAGGATTGGCGCACTCCCAAAGGACAAAGTTTGATTAAGGAGTGGGGAAACCAAGTCGGATTATGGGAGTGTTTAAAAGAATTATCAATACCGGGAATTAGTAGACCGATTATAAACTAATCAACTATTTCACCTCACTCCTCAACCGAACCTGCCTCCGCGGCTGCCAATAAATCAATTTCACCTTTTATTTGTGACTTAAAAGGGATTAACTGAAGATTAACGAAATTAATCGGAATGAAGAAAGGAACCCGCTTCTTATGATGAAATACTTCCATATGGATGTCTTTACCGAACAAGCAATGAAAGGGAACGGATTGACGGTCGTCTTTCCCGAATCCGAACTCAAGTCCGAAACATTATTGAGAATCGCTCAGGAATTTAAACAATTTGAGACGATCTTTATTTATCCGCCTAGCGAAGACGGATATTTTCCCGTTCGCATCTTTACTATCCAAGAAGAACTGGCCTTTGCCGGTCATCCAATTCTCGGAGCCGGAGCGGTTTTGCATAGCTTAAGCAATCAAACCGTTTCCAAGATGAAGCTTGGTTTTCTTTTACCTGAAAAGAGAGTCACAGTCCAATCCGAATACATGGGTCCCCACTATGTCGTTACAATGGATCAGGGTGTTCCACAATTTATCAAAAGCGTTCCGAATCAATATTATAATGAGATTGCAAGCAGCTTAAATATCCACCCTACTCAGTTGGATGATAGATTTCCAATTGAAGTTGTATCAACCGGATTGCCATATCTATTAGTCCCGCTTCGACAGGGCATCGGTGAAGTGAAAATCAAGCATCAAAAGTTCGAGCAATTCTTAGAAACCTTTGGAGCGAAATTTGTCTACATTTTTGAAACCGATACTTTAGAATGCCGGACTTGGGACAATTCCGGGGTAAATGAGGACGTTGCCACCGGCAGCGCAGCCGGCCCGTTATGCGCCTATTTAGTACGAAACGGTTTTGCTGAACCCGATCAAGTAATTACTATCTCTCAAGGAGTTTTTCTAAAGCGGCCCAGCATTATCAAAGGTTGGGTCGATCGAGAAACGGGGCACGTATTAATCCAAGGGAGTGTTGCTTTCTTTGGAAAGGGCGAAATCATCTCTGGCTAATAAAATCGTAGAATTAGCTCTCAGCCTAACCCATGTTTTATCATTGAATATTTAGAGGGAGGTAAAAAAATGAATACTGACCCCGTAATCTACCAGGAAAAGAAAACCTCTAAGTTGATTATCATTGCTTTCTCACTTTTTACGCTCTATTTCGGCTTCTCCTACTTTTACCAAGGAGTTCTGAAACTAGGGTTGTCCGGTTATGACCTGCATCGTGTCTTGGTAATAATTGCCGGTTATTTAACAATGGTTTGCCTTTGTTTTGGCATAATCTATAATATGGTTGGAAAAAAGGCTCCCTGTTAGGCAGTTTTTTTCACAGGAATTCCCGTTTATCATGCCGAAATATTAAATACCTCGATTCCCAGAAAGGAAGCGCTCGGATGACATTTACTAAAGAGACGGCAGACCGGATTGACCAAATCTTCCAAACAGCTTGGGACGATGGGCGTCAAGTTTTATATGAATATGAGATTTACCAAATTCTACGCTCCATCGGACTTGATGTGCCTAAATTTAGCTTCATTCCCGAACCGGCGGAAGTCACCAATGAGCTTTTGGAACAGTTCGGCCGGGAACTGGTGGTTAAAATCGTATCCCCCCAAATCGCCCATAAACAAAAATTAGGCGGCGTCAAGAGAGTCGAAAATAAAGACCCGCTTTTTATCCAATTTGTTCTAGAACGAATGCGGAACGAAGTCCTTTCCCATTTCCCCTCCGGGCAACAACCAGAGATCAAAGGATTTTTAATTGTAGAGTACATCGCTCATACCCAAGCCTTGGGTTTCGAGACATTGCTCGGTATCAAAGAAGACCCGGCTTTTGGTCCGGTTTTAACTTTAAGCAAAGGCGGGGATGACGCCGAATTCTTCGCCAAATATTATGACCCGGCCAATCTATTCCTGCCGCCGCTCACTAAGGCCTCTGCTTATGCCATGGTGAACACCTTGAATATCCGACATAAATATCTGCAAATCGGCCATCCGGAATATTTGGAGATCTCCGCCCGAGCTATAGCAGAATTTAGCTCTTTAGCGTATCGCTATTCCTTTGTCGCTCCAAATCCGCCACCCTTTATCATTAAATCGTTGGACATCAATCCGGTTGTATTTTCCTCCGACGGCCGTTATTTGGCAATCGACGGTTTCGGAGAATTTGTCCCGAATCAGGCTAATGCGTATCACCTCAATCGCTTGAATCCGGAAAACATTAATCAATTTTTTACTCCCCAAGGTATTGCCGTAATCGGAGTCTCAGCTGATTGGAATAAGTATAGCCTTGGCCGGGAGATTGCCTGTATCTTACATGACTTGGGTCGGACCGATCTTTACTTCATCAATTCCAAAGGAGGTACTATCCGTTTCGGAGATACCGAATATCCCCTTTATCGTAGTATTAAAGAGCTTCCTTTTCCTGTGGAATTAGTGGTTTATGCGGCGCCTGCCCAGCATACATTGGATTTTTTCCGGGAACTTCCCCACGCTCAATCTCCCAAGGCAATTATCCTAATCTCCGGTATTCCGGCGGAGATTAATTACTCAGAATACACTAAGGAACTTCAAACGGTCGTTCCTGAAGGGGTGCGTATTATCGGCCCAAATTGCATGGGGGTCTTCTTCGCTCCCGATCAAAATCAACCCGGCTTGAACACTCTCTTCGTCGAGGAACATCGTTTACCAATCAAATCAGGACCTTTTAGCAATACAGTCCTTCTCACCCAGAGCGGCGCTTTTTCGGTCACTGCCATCGATAAGTTCCAGAATGCCAGAATCTTCAAGGCCATCGTCAGCTTCGGCAACAAATATGATGTTGGAATCTCCGACTTGATGAACCATTTTGCGAAACATCCCGAGGTAGACTTATTGGCGTTATACCTCGAAGGCCTTGCTCCGGGAGAAGGACGCCAATTTTTTGAGTTGGCTTCAACTATTAACAAACCGATAGTCGCCTATAAAGCGGGGCGTACCGAAGCCGGAGCCAAAGCAGCCGCCTCTCATACCGCTTCGATCTCCGGCAGTTATGAGGTTTTTAAAGCCGCTTGTTTCCAGTCCGGAGTTGTGTTGGCGGAAAATATTAACGACTTTTATGACTATATAAAAATTTTCGCTTTACTCGCTCGAAAACTGCCCCAAGGGAACCGGGTGGCGGGTGTGGTCAACGCCGGATTTGAATCGACCGTGGGCGCGGATGAACTTCAAAACCTTCACCAAGCCGAACTTAGTCCGGAAACAATATCACGGTTAAATCGGATTAACCGCCACGGCCTAGTTGATACCGCCTCGCCGTTCTTGGACATTACCCCAATGGCGGATGATCGTATGTACGCCGATTTTGTCGAAGCTGTTATCCAAGATGAGAATGTAGACTGCGTCTTTGTGGCAATCGTCCCTCATGCGGTCTCTTTAAAAACCACCCCCGACACTTGCCGGGACTCGGATAGCCTTGCCAGGTTGTTGGTGGATTTAAACCGGAAATACCGGAAACCAATGGTGATCTCGGTCAATGCCGGGCGTTACTATCAGGAATTTGTAGCGGTCATGGAAGAAGAAGGGTTGCCGGTTTATGGCGATATCCGGTCAGCTATTAAAGGACTGGATCGATTTGTCGCATTTTATTCGGGCAAGAAATAATCAAAATCTTTAAGTTTTGCGGTATGTTTAGAACATGAACTATTATTTTTCATCCGGTAACGGAATGCTTAACGATATTTTAGTTCCTTCCCCAGGTTTTGAATTAATACTAATCGAACCTTTTAATAATTCAACCCGTTCCCGCATACCTTCCAACCCAAAGCCACCTTCGGACTGAACCTGTTTTTTATCCGGAAGCGACATCGGATCAAACCCTGTGCCGTCATCCTTAATCATTAGCGCTAAATTCCCATTTTCATAATTAAGATTAATCTCAACTTTTTTGGCGTTGGCATGTTTGAAAATATTGGTCAATGCTTCTTGTAGAATCCGATAAACAGTTGAAGCAAAATAATATTCGAGCTCAATATCAAATTCGGATATGAGTAAATCCACCTTAATTCCAGTCTTTTCCGAAAACGTGCCGACATGGTTTTGAATGGCTTTCAACAACCCCTCTTCAAGATAGAATGGTTTAAGGTCATAGATGACCGACCGAATTTCTTTAGTGGCCGCTTTCACATTTTCATCCAAATTGTTTAAGTTCTCGGCAACTTTTGCGTAATCGCCCTTTTTAAGGAGTTTTTTACAAATTTCCATCTCCAACGAGAGACTGACCAGTGACTGAGCCGGCCCATCATGGATTTCCCTAGCAATTCTCCTGCGTTCTTCCTCATGGGCTTTTAAAACGTTTCGATTTAACACTTTCAACTGTTCATTTTGTTCTTTATAGCTCTGAAGAAGATGTTCCATATCCCGGTATAGCAAACTGTTTTCTAGGGCAACCGCAGCCTGTCCCGCCAGAGATGTTATAACCAGTTCATCCCGGTAATCAAAACAGATGATATTTTCCAGCGCTCTTTTTTGACTATAATCGACTTTAGCAATACCAGGTTTTTTCTTGTTGATTAGTTGAATTACTCCCATGATCTTATCTTCATGGGTTTTCATGGGAACGGATAATACCGATTTCGTCACATAACCCGTTGCCAAGTCAAAGCTTTTATTATGCTGGTATTTTTCCCGATCCGGAATAGCATAAGCGTCATCGATTAGCAACGGCCGTCCGGTGAACGCGGTATATCCGCAAATGCTCTCCGGCGAAATCGGTAATAGGTTTTCGCCAACTTGCACCGGGATACTCTGGTTTTTGGTAA
>JBLNDC010000063.1:0-3108 GCA_050261255.1 Bacteroidota bacterium | reverse complement strand
CCCCATCGGGCATGGCGTCGATTGCGTTCAACATAATATTTAAAAAAGCCTGTTGTAACCTTTTGGAATCCGCAAACAGCCTTGGCAGGTTCTTCGCATAGTCGGTTTCAATCTTCAGCCGCTCGTCGTTGACCTTCAATGACGCCAGCGCCGCTACATTTTCAATCAATTCATTAAGATCCTCGTATTGCAAATCTTTATCAGCCGGCCGGGTAAAGTTGAGTAAACGTTCCACCAATTGGTTCAACCGGTCGACTTCTCTGACGATTAAGTTGGGAAATTTGAAACGAATGTCTTCCGGATCCAGTTTTTCTTTTAAAAATTGGGCGCTAGTTTTGATAGCCCCTAATGGATTCCGAACTTCATGAGCGATGCCTACCGCTAAACCTCCCATGGCGGCTAATTTCTCCGCTTCATTAATCCGGGCTTGCAACCTTCGCATCGCGGTAACATCTTCAAAAGTAACCGCCACCCCTACCAATTCGGAGTTTTTTTCGTACAGCAACGCTGAATTTAAAACTAACAAAACCTCCCGGGCCTCATTGCCGATGGTTATTTCTTGGCCGTGACCCATCTCAAGGCTGGATAAGATCTTCTCCAAATACTCTCCTAACTGGTCTCCCTGCCGGAACACTTCCGCTACAGATTTACCAATCACCGCTTTTTTCTCCATTTGCAATATGCTTAGGCCGGCATTATTTAAGGTTGTAATCCGCCCATCCAAATCCAGTGTCAGCACTCCCGGGCTGATGCTGTTCAGGATATTTTCATTGAATAAACGTAACTTTTCAATCATCGCCGCGTCCGCTTCGAGCTGAGAGTTGATTTTTTTTAGATTTCCGGTATATTCTTGCAAACGTTTAATCATGTAATTAAAGGATTCTGCCAAGTGAGCGATTTCATCACGACCGGTCACAAAAATTTCATGTTCCAAATCTCCGGTGGCCACTCGTTCGGCGGCTTCTACAAGATTACGGATAGGGCGGGTCAACGAACGGGCAAAAAACCAGATCATAATGCCCCCTAGTAAAAAGGCGGCTAAGGCTATGATTAACGATTGGTTATTAGTCCGTTGAATCGCCTCAGCGATCCCGGTCATATCCAAACCGACTTCCAAGAGTCCGACCACGGAATCTAAAATGACCAAGGGGACAATAATTCGGAAGGTGTCTTCACCGTTCTCATCTTTAGCAACTACTGTAATAGGATTATTGCCGCGATCCAACGCATTGATAGGTGTTTGTAATGCTTTACGATATAGCCCGTCGTTAAGTTGATTGTTAACCTGGTCCAGATCGGTATGTCCGATAATTACTTGATCCTTACTGATAATTTTGAGGTATTTGATGCCTTTAGTCCGGCTCGCTTCACCGGTAATCCGGCCCAAACCTGCTTTTAACAATAACGCGTTCTCAACGCTCAAAGCATAGGATTTAGCCAAGGCAATCCCATCTTTTTGCATCTGAACAAATATGCCCTGGCTTTCGCGTTTAATCCCCATGTAAGTTGTGATCATCATCAAAATTGATAATAACAAAACAAGATAGATAATCATCCGGGATTGCAGGCTGTATTTAATTTTCCTAAATTGAGACATTCTTTGCGGCATTTACGCCTCCGTCATTTTGGAGCATTTAAAACTGACTAACATTATCCATCCGGAATTTTCTAGTAGAAAACAACTCCAACTAAATCTTGGTTAAATAATTGACAAATTACCATAACTTTCTACAACCCGAAAAGACATCCTGCATTTATCTTAAATTCTTAATAGTGATCTGTCTATTTAACCACAGAGTACAAAAGAGGCGCCGAATAAAAGGTGTTACAAACCAAACCCCAGTATTAGTTGGCATTTACTTAACAATCGCTTCTTTGTGCCTTCCGGCAACCTCAACAAACTGCAAACACCCTTAATCATCGCCTCCCGAAGCCGTTTCTCCGGGTATAGCGGATGAATCGCCACCCAATCTAATTTCTCTTTCCTTGTTTCAAAAGTCCCAGCCAAAACTCCAAGCATTTTGGTATCTTCGAACATCACCCAAAGCCGAGCCAATTCCGCTCTGATCCGTTCATCCGTCCAGGCTATCGTATTGGCATGCAACAAATGCCAAATCTCTTTCAAATCTTCTCTTTCAGCAGGCCTGATCACCAATTCCATTATTCGATCGACTCCTTCATAAAATCATTTGGTAATTATTGAAATGTTTAGTATAATCTATCATGAAGGAATTGGTTTAAAAAGTACCACGTTTTTATGAATTTGATAGTACCACTGTTAGACAAATAGGCGTGAGGATGATTTAGAAAGTGGCGCTTCGTCCAGAATGGAGGCACATCCCAATGCTCGGATTAACCGTAATCAAAAACGAGGAAACCACCTTATCCAGACAGATTTACGACCAACTGCGTAGCCGGATTATGAGCGGCGTTTTAAAACCCGGCGAAAAATTAGCATCCACCCGTGATCAGGCACTTAATCTCAATGTTTCGCGCAATGTGGTCCTCGAAGCATATGATCTACTGCTTGCCGAAGGTTATGTAGTCAGCATTCCCGGCTCGGGAACTTACGTGGCGGAGGGAGCTGTCTTTGAGCAGCTGAATCCGAAACCTAATTACCAAAGCTTTACAAATTTCACCGGTTTAGTTGTTGAATCGGAACCAAATCTAATTGATTTTCGTTCCGGCCTACCCGCGCTGGACTTATTACCCAGAAAAAAATTGGGCCAGTATTATCATCAACTGATCATGGATGTCCCGGATTGCTTTTTCGGTTATGATCTTCCCGAAGGAACCCTGGCGCTCCGGGAAGCCATCTGCCGTTATCTAATAAAAAACAGAGGTGTCCAATGCTCCCCTGAACAAATGATCGTCACTTCCGGAGCGGTCCAAGGCATGTCGCTCATTTCCCGCTTATTGCTGACACCGGACCAACCTTACGTCCTCGAATACCCGCTACATCAGAAGATTAAAGAATTATTCGAAATTTCTGGAGCGAAGCTTCATTTCGTCCCGGTTGACGAGAACGGACTCCGGACCCAAGACTTGCCTAAAAACATCAACCCGGCTTTGATTATGGTCACTCCCTCCCATCAATACCCGCTGGGA
>JBLNDC010000062.1:0-4262 GCA_050261255.1 Bacteroidota bacterium | reverse complement strand
CTACCCGTTGCGGTATCATATACATTTTGACGTACTTGGGCCGAGATATATCCCGGAAGATCGCTATTAACGCCGGTGATAAGGGTAACAGGTATAACGGAGCCGGCTTTTAATTCAAACTTGGATAGCGGCGACCGCAAACCCATTGAATTCGTGTAAAACGTGGTGGTGGTATTAGAGTTTAAAAAGGCTTTCTTTTCATCCTGCCCATTTTGATCCTGGGCTAAATTGGGCATTATCGGAGCCGCCGGCGTATATCCGTTGGCAGGATTAGACGGATTGAAATTATTCGACTTTTGAGTTTGATTTTGGTTTTGTGATAATTGATCGATATTTACAAACCTAATCTGGCTTTCACGGGCTTTTACCTTGGTTTGTTCGTCCGGAGATAACTGATTATTGTTTAAATTTACATCTTTAGGCGGCATATTTGCTTGGTAATCCGGCGGCAAAACAGGTAATGGAATATTTTTTTGTGAAAAGTCCTGTCCTTGATACGAGCCTGGTATTGCATTAACGTTATCCGCAATCAAATTTCCGCCACTGGTTTTTTTAGGGGCCTGGGTTTCGCCGTCGATTTGATTCGCTTTCTGCGGCGATTGAAAAATGGCTAATATGCAAAAGAACAAAACTACGCCCAGAATTATCACTATAATTGTGATTGTTTTTTTGTTAAAACTTGTTAAAGCGGGGATTTTTGGATGCAATATGTTTCTTTGCGGCATAACCGCCATTGGCTCTTCTCTTTCAGGCATAAAATCAGCCATAACCTAACCTCCTCCAACTATTTTTTCCGCACGATCCTGACGATTTCGGTTTTGCCGTTCCGCATTTCGGCTTCGTTAAAAACACGGTCCACGATGAAATAAGAATGCTGAACTCGGTAATTAACCAGCGTTAGTTGTCCATCATCCTTCACGAACAATACCGGGGTTTCCGTGGAACCCATTTCTTTTGGCATTTTCATGTATGTTTTCGTTCCATCATCAAAGACAATCTGAGGCGTCCAACTATAGGACGGTTTGCCAGACAATGATTTTCCATAAATCTGATAATTGAAATTTACGTCTGCCAAAGAAACGTCTAAAAGAATATTGTCGCTCTCTTTTTCTTTTTGTTCTTGCTGCGCTCGAATAGCCGCCAATCGTTCTTCTTGCGGATAAGTCCAGCAAATGATCGGTGTGAAATTCTGAGGCGACACAAAGGCTTCAATATGATAGACATGTAAGTTGGTGCCGATTAAAAAGTTCGTTGATAGCGACTTGTCGTCAACGTTTGGCTTAACATTAATGTGCCATTGTTCATTGACTCCACTCCCTAATAGCACCGGATCAATGACCCAACGAGTAGTATCTGCCCCGCCAATATAAAGAAATTTTTCACCGACTTGCAACTCGACATCCACTATGCGATCAACACGGCAATAAACCGTGTATACCATGTGTTGGATATATGGGTATACGTGAGCGGAATTTTTGGTGAGAGTATCTGATATATCGAGCTTGCCATCATTAGCGGCGCTTCCGTATACAGGATTGATGGCCATGAAAAGAACCGCTAACCATAGAATGAGATAAAATTTTTTCATAATGGTAAACCTCCTCAATTACTGAACTTCAGGCGCCCACGAAAAATCTTTAATATATAAACCCAATGGATTTGCTAAAATTTCTTCTTCTGTCTTGGGTGGTACGAAATTAATCGTAAATAGCCCGGTCATCTGGTATTTCTTTTGTAAAACTCCGGTATTCGAATAAATTTCTTCCCGCCAACGCACTTGGTATGTGTCTTTGGAGAGCGGTACGATAACATTTACCTGAACCTGATGTGTTTCTTTCGTGAGATTGGCAAAAGGATCGTTCTCTTTCATCATTTGATTCATTTTAAATGTCCCTGTTTGATCTAAAAATTTATAAGCCGCCAAAATATTGTTCTTGGCAACTACGGGATCAAGCGGTAGAGAGCGCGTTCTTTGCACAAATTGACCTAAAAAATACTTGATTTCAGGTTCTTGCGGCGTAAAATTCATTTCCGTAGCAGGTCCCACCGCGGCTGCCGATCCATCCGGATTGTGTTCAACTACATACGGAGTGATACGGCTTTTCCTGCTGATGTTATTGATGATATATGCTTGCAATAAACAAAGCGCTATCAACCCGAGCGCGCAGAGCCTCCAGTTTTTCGCTTGGCTCCGCGCATCGCCAATTCTGCTATCCCATTCTTTTTTAGCACGATCATAGGATAAAACGGGGGTTCCTTCGGGTTTATAACTTGGAGTCGCATAAAGTAATTCTTTTGCCATTTTTCAGCTTCACCGCCAAATGTAATTTAATAATTCCTCAACAGGTATTTCATATAAAGCCGCAAGCATCATTAAAAGTTCTGCGCTTGGATTTCGCCTTCCCCGTTCAATCATCCCGATATGTTGCGACGTTATCTTCATCCCAAATCTGGCTTCAATTTGTTGGGCTGCGTATTTCTGGGTCCAGCTTTTGGTTAGTCCTCGGGAGTCGATGAAAGTACGCTTCTTCCGTTCTTCAATCAAAACCGTACGTTTTTTCGGTCTACCGCGTTTTTTCGGATTAATTTAAATCACGTCCAATTCAAGATTCTTGGAAAAAACTCTAGTACTTATAAATAAAATAGTGTAACAATATAAAAAACAGCTGGTTGTTTTGAATAATATATATCATAAATATTACTTTTCAGGGAGGTTTAAAAATATAGGCCTAAAAAAACCAGATAAATAAAAAAAGTCCTATTTTTATAGGACTTAAAATTTATTTTGCCAGTTCCTTTATTTTTTGTACTGCCATTTTTGTATTGGGTGCCGATATCTTTTTGCATAAACTAGATATTTGATTTTTAACTGTAGCCACACTTAGATTTAATTCTTTTGCAATTTGAGTTCTTGAAAACCCTAATTCGAGATAATTATAAATCTCTTTCTCTCTTTGAGTTAAACAAAACCGTTCCAACAAAGTATTTTTCTTTTTTTCCTTCGTAAGTGCTTCGTACTCCGTCAATAAAAGATTTAATATTTCTTGGATTTTTTCCGCGCTTTCAATTATCACAACCAACACCTCTTTTTAAAAAGCTTAATGACAGTATTTAATAAACTTCAGTTAAATCCATAAGAACCTCCACCAATCGACTGCAAAATCTCCAGGGCTTCATCGAGCGATGAAACCCCAAGTTCCTCCAGAATTTTTTCCATCTCGGCTTCGGTTTTGACCCCGATTTTTGCCAGATCCGCCAGATTGACCTCCGGGACCAACTTCGTCAATTTATCCGGAGTTATACCCGGCGGCGCCGGCGGCCGGGACTCTATCGCCGGAGCGCTTTCAAGCGCCGCCGGCTTAAGATTCAAACCTTGTAAAACAGCTGGCAGGACTTCCAGTAACGCCTTTCGCAGCGATTCGTTCCACAAGGTTCCGGTCTCATACTTGAAGTAGATTTCCGCCGCATTTCTGACAAAATCGCTTTTGGACATGCCGGATTCTAATTTACGCAGGACAAACCTTCGTAATTCCTCTCCACCCGTTTCGATTGAAATGCGTCCCTCCAGCTTAACATTTTCGCTTTTACCGGTTTTCGGCATTTAATCACATCCGTTTAAGCAAACTCTGGGCAATCCGGTGATACTTGTGGGACTTAACGTAACCTTTGCAATTGGCGAACTGCGGATCGGAGGCGACCTCGATCCGGTTTTTAAATTCCTTCTTAAAAGCCTCCACAAAATCCATAGACAAAGCGCCGCCACCGCAAATGACGATTAATTCCAGGACAGCCAATTCTGCGTTCCACAACTCCTTCATTCGCTGGGCCACCGTCGTGCCAACCTCGGCAAAGGCCTGCCGGCACAACTTCACAATTTCCGTCGCTGAATAATATACACCATCCCAAAACAGGTCATCCAGGTTTTCCCGAAGCTCTTCTTTAGTATTCAACCAATCCAGATAATACTTTTCAATCCGCTGTTCCGGACAGTTGTTCAGCTGATCGGAGACCAGTTGATACGCCCGGCGGATGCCGTAATCAAAAACCTCCTCGGACCCCAGAACCGGTTCCATTCCCTCGGAAATATAGGCGTCGATGGTTTTGGAACCAACATCCACGATCCCGAAGCGTTTCCGTTTCAGACGCAAGCTTTCCGGTCCCGGACGGACCCGTCCAAACTGGTCCATCACGAAAAACATGTCCCAAAACGCGCCGACGCCCTGGCATTTACAGGTCGCATTATTAATCTTCAAGGCCATCGG